>JBOFDL010000036.1:0-7082 GCA_051646985.1 Bacteroidales bacterium
AATATGCATCTTGTACATTGTAGCGTATATCATCAATATACCATCCACTGCTCAATGAGGGTAGTTCTGCAATATATCTAAAGGCTACATAGATTACGTTTTTTGTACCTGCCAAAGGTGCTAAGTCTATTGAGTAGTCTTTGAAAACAAACCAATCTTTGGGCTTTGAACTACTTGGGGTACTTGCTAATTTCCATTGTTTGCTTATTTCGGGCGCTTCTTCATTTAAGTTAAGTGCAATATAACGCACTTCAAGTGTTGAGGTTCTTCCGCCATATTCATAGGCATAGGCTGCTTTAAATGAGAGGTTTGTGTTATTGGCATTGGTAATATTCAAGGGCGGTAGCACAATCCAACTATCTACTTTTTCACTCAATGCTAAATAGCCTGTACCTTGTAGGCAACGGGCATAACTTGAGTCTGTATTATTTGACATAATGGCGGTTTGAAAGGCTCGTGTACCTACTAGTGTGGAATTTACCCAACCTTTTGGCAGTATGGGGATTTGTCCATCAACTTTGGAGACTTCATCAAAGTTTTCATCCAATGTAGTAAAAGCTTGATTTGGGGCAAGTATTTTTGCGGGTTCATGGGGGGTGTCCCATTCATTTTTGACACAAGAAACACTAATCAATGCTATACAAAGTATCAAAATGCCTCGTTTCATATTTATAGTTTTCATGTTTGTACCTCGCAATTTAAAATCTGTAATACAATTGAGCAAAAAAGTTAAAGCCATAACTGTAATAGTATTTATTGGGAAATGCGTCAACTTCATTGCCTTTAACTCGCGATTGTTCAAAGCCTCCTGTTTTGAATATATTGTTGGTCAAGTTGCTTAAATTGGCATTAACACCCATAATGCCCGCATTTTTGATTTTATAAGAGTATCCACAAAAGATATCAAGAGTGTAGGCTACAGGAAAGCGTTCTTGATGTATCATTGCGTTACGCTGTTGGGTGCTTAATCCTTTTAATGCTTCTGCAGTACGTCTATCATAACTCATGTCAATGTACGTTTCAGCAGCAAGGTTTCCTGTAAGTCCTACGTACCAATATTTTGGGGAACGATAACTTATCGTTGCAGAGGCAACGGCTTGAGGGCGACCTCCTACATTGTAACCTGTTAGCATTGCAGTTTTAAAGGTATCAGGGGTTGCATCACTGTCATAAATAACCGATACTTTGGGGTCTGAATTGTAGGTATATGCAGCGTAGGAGGCAGCAGCTTCTACGGTTATTGTGGAGGTTAATTTATAACTTAATCCTGCTTCAATACCACTGTATAGTTTGTCAACGCCTTGTGATACATATTGAACAAGTGCGCCACTACTGTTTTTTGTATTGTCTTGTATCCCCTCCATATAAAAAGTGCGTACTTCTGCAGTTTTGTTTTGTAGAGTATAAAATCCTGCGAGTTTGGCACGAAGTCTTGTGCCTCGATATTGATAGGTAATATCACCTGATAAAATTTCTTCATTTTGGCTTTTGAGTCCATATTGAGCGTATTCTTTGCTATCAAATGTTCGGTCATGATAGCGAGCATTGATAAATGTATTTCTAAATAATGGAGGGCGCTCTACATAAGCTGCTGTAAGGCTAAGATAGTTGCGATAAGGAAGTTTTGCGGTAACTCCTGCTTTTACACCATAGTGTGTAAATTGTTTTGTGTCTGATGTTCCGTATGATTCATTGCGAAATCGTCCGTTTTTCATCTTCCCATCTCTCCAAAATTCGGTGTAACCTCCATTAAGTGCCAACCAAGCATCTACCCATTTTGTTTTGGCATCAACTTGTGTCCAGAGTTTGACATCATTTTGATGAATATCGTAGTCATATCCATAGCGGTCGCCTACTCGTTTGCGACGCTCTTCATCCGTTTTTTCCAATACATTAAGATAGGCATCTGAAATATCATCGGGCTGTATTTCTCTTCCCAAAACAAATTTGTCTATATTATAATAATAGTCTGCCCCCAACATATCTACCAATTCTTGATAAAAAGAGCCTACATAGTTTTTGGCTTCTACGCCGGCTTGTAAACGAAATGTTTTTGGGAAATTGTGGGTATAAGTTGCAAATCCACTCATTGTGCGTTGGTCATTACGATATTCTCGTACAACATTTATGGCTTGCCACTCTTCTGCAGCACGGTCTTTGTTCGCATTGGCAATATAATTGCCTTCATATAAAGCCTCCCAATTCAACTGCGTTGCACTGGTATTATTGGCACGCCACTGCTCCATCAAGGCTTGTCCTACTGCAGGATTTGGATATTTATTGAACTCTTTGTTTTCAGTATTCCAATAACTGGGCAACTTTCGATAGTAATCAGGGCGTGGGTCATTGCCCTCGTACCAATCCAAAGAGGAGGTTCCATTGCGTCCCCACATAAGCCCAACGCCTGCATCTAACTTTGCTTGTTCGTTTATTTTCCAAAAGTAATTCAACAGTGCTACGGGCAAATGCGTTTTGCGTATGCGTGCACTGCGTACTTCTCCATTTTGATAACCCCAATTGGGATTGTATTGAAGATTATCGGTGAGGTCATAAACCTCTTGGGTTACAGCAGAACTCATTCCTCGTTCTGTAGGTGCTCCAAAAACCGTTAAATTTAAGGCGTGTGCTGAGGATATTTGTTTCTCTACGGCAAGAAAATACCCGTATGTTTCATAGGGAGTTCCATCATTATATCCACTTTTTGCTAAACGCGTTGAGGCGGATAGAACGTATGCCCAACCATTTTTCATAAGTCCAGAGGCATGCGTGGCCATTATACGGTGATTGTAAGAACGATTGCTGGCTCCATACGATATGCTATTTTGTTGACGATAGCCTGATGCTCTTGTATTATAGGTGGTAGTCCCTGCAAAGTTGCCAAAGGATGTGGCTGCGGTTTCTATTCCATAAGTGTTCGTGGTTAAACGCATAACATCGTTCAATCCTGCCCAAACTGCAAAACTTGGATAGCCTACCTCGGTGTCATTAAAACTAAGTCCGTTGAAGTAAACGGAGGCAAAGTCCGAATTATAGCCTCGTTGTTGAAATCTAAAAGGACTCAGATTGTAACTGGTTTGTGATACAAATACATCACGAGAGGCTCCTAATAGACTAGAGGATACTTGAGAGGCTCCTTCATCTTCATCCATATCTACCTCCACCATATCGGTGATGATAAAAAACTCACTGCCAATGTCATGTCTTACAGGCTTTGCTTCTGGGCTTGGAATAGAGTCTAATAGTTGTTGCGAGGATGCGATTAGAGGAAATCCAAAAATCAACAAGGCCAGTAGAAGTTTATGACTATACATATTAAAATGTTATATAAATAATAGGGAGTAATACTAAAAATAATATCCGCAGTAAAGTCAACACAAATATACAGGCTTTGTGTTACAATTTTGTTAAAATCACGAGCAAATTTGGCTCAAAGGACAAAGTTCTTATCAACAAAAATAGATTTTATTGTTGATAAGAACTTCATTGTCCCTCTTTCTCCTCATAACTCCTCCCTCTTTGTAAATAAGCCTATAAAGTGTTTTGTAAAACTGCAAAATAAATCTATCTTCGTGGGAATATTATTTATCATATTATGAATAAAACCTTATTTTTTGCAAGCGGAGTACTTTTAATACTTTTTCTACTTGGACTCCTCGTCTATTTTCCTTGGTTAAATAGCACTAGCCAATTTAGTTTTAGCGATGCAAATTCTATACGCAGCATTATCATAAGTAATACCCTAGGGAAAGAAATACTCGTGTTCGAAAAATGCAAGCACGAATGGTGCCTAAAAGAAAATAACGAGGAGGTACAAAAAGATCGTATTAGTGAAGCCTTATTTGCATTGCAACAACTGGAAATTAAATATCCTTTGATGAAAGAATTACAAGCCTCCTACGAAAAGGCTATAAAAAATGGGGGCATCAAAGTTCAATTAAATACGCTTTGGGGAATTAAAAGACGTTACTCCTTATATAAGGTAGATTCTCTTGTCGTTGGGGTCATTGGAAATGGACTGCCTTACGTTGTTGAAGTTAGCAATAACGAAAAGTTAGATTTAATGCAACTTCTGGATATTAATGCGCAAACTTGGCGAAAAACACTCATCCTAAGCCTCCCTGAAAAACAAATAAATAGCATTGAAATAGAAAACCTAGCAAAGCCCCAAAGGTCTTTCTTATTGAAAATAGATAGCCTGAAAAATACTTCCATTACCACCTCATATGATGGAACGGAATTTAATCAACTTGATAATAATAAGGTATGGCGATATCTATCTTATTTTAGAATGCTTGATGCAGAACGCTATGCAACCGAACTTTCTTCCAATGATATAGAGGCTATTTTAACGAGCGAAGCGGCTTATATTATTACAATTCAAGAGTTTGATGGCTCAAAGCATAGAATAACCTTGTTTAATATCCCCTCTGATGACGAGTTTGATGCCTTTGGGCGTGCAACAAAAACAGACTTGAACCGATGCTATTTACAAAAAGATGAGGAGGGAATACTCGCCATTGTTCGTTGGATAGATATAGATATACTTGTTCCTTCGCCAAAATTCTTTTTCACAAAAAACTAACAAAATAATAACAAAGCAAATCTACTCGAAATCAATCGATTAGACTTAAAACCGTTTTGTTGCTAACATTGGATGCAAGATGCAAAATGTTTTTATACCTTTGTCATCCTTGATTATTGTTCAATAATTACCGAATTAAACCTTAAATACTTTAGAGATTATGAAATTCGTTATTTCTAGTTCAGACCTCTTGGCGCACCTTTCATTAATGGAAAAGGCAAAAAGTTCCAAACCTACTCAACCAATATTAGAGTACACCTTGATGGAATTAAAAAAAGGAAAACTTTCTTTTATGGCTTCAGACCTCGAAACTACTTTTATCTCAGAATTAGAAGTAGCAAATTCTGAAGAAGATGGAAGTGCTGCAGTGCCAAAGCAAATGCTCGATATTCTTAAAGAATTTCCTGAACAACCTCTAACCTTTACCATAAATCAAGAGAACTTTACCATTGAATTATCTTGGAGTACAGGAAAGGCTTCTTTGCCCAGTGCAAACCCTAAAGATTTTCCAAGCATTCCTGAATTAAATGGCAATGTCTCAAACCTCACACTACCAAGTACTGCCCTCAGTGAGGGAATTACACGCACCATCTTTGCTACAGGAAGCGATGATGTACGCCCTGCAATGAGTGGAATCTATTTTGACCTAAAAGGAGATTATGTAACCTTTGTGGCAACTGATGCTCATAAACTTGTACGTTACACTCGCCCTGATATTGCCGTAACAAACAAGGCAGATTTTATACTTCCTAAAAAATCAGCATCCGTATTGCTTAGTTTCTTGAATAAAGATGATGGCAATGTTGAATTGACCTTTGATGAAAAAAATGCCTCGTTCTCTCGAGGAGAATATCGTGTTGTATGTCGCTTGATAGATAGCAATTTCCCTGCATACAATTCTGTAATCCCAAAGGAAAACCCCAATAAAGCAATCGTAAATCGACAAGAAATGTTGGCCGTTGTAAAACGTATTGCTACCCTAGCTCCTGTCGCTACAAGCCTTATTCGTCTTAAGTTTATACAAGGACAAATGACCATATCTGCACAAGATATTGACTTCTCTTTCTCTGGAACTGACCACATTAATTGTAATTATGAGGGAAATGAAATTGAAATTGGATTTAAATCTTCATTCCTACGAGAAATCCTTAATAATTTGAACACACAGGATGTTGTATTAGAGTTCTCTGACCCTAATCGTGCGGGACTTGTCCTTCCTTTTGGCGAAGATGAAACCGTGGAAAAAACACTCATGCTGATTATGCCAATGATGATTTAATATAATTTGAAATACTCAACAAAACGTCATTGCTTTCGGCAGTGGCGTTTTATTATTTTATTAATCCAACTCCCCGCTTATCCTCTTAAATTATGAAACTTCAACTAAAACGCCCCTTAGTAATATTAGATATAGAGTCAACAGGATTAGATGTTGCAAAGGATAGAATTGTGGAACTTTGTCTAGTCAAGGTTATGCCTAATGGAACCGAAGACATCAAAACACTTCGATTTAACCCCTGCATTCCTATTGCTCCCGAAGCGAGTAATATTCATGGCATTACAAATGAGGATGTAAAAGATTGTCCAACATTTAAAAGTCAAGCAAAAACTATTGCAGCATTTATAAGTTCATGTGATTTAGCAGGCTATAATTCCTCAAAATTCGATCTCCCACTACTTGCAGAGGAGTTTTTACGAGCAGAAGTAGATATTGACCTTCGCTCTTGCTGTATGATTGATGTACAAAATATTTTTCACCGCATGGAGCAACGAACCCTAGTGGCTGCATACAAATTTTACTGCAATAAAGAAATTCAAAATGCACACTCTGCCCAAGATGATACGCTTGCAACCTATGAAGTGTTGAAGGCGCAATTAGAACGATACACTGAACTAGAGGGAAGTGTGCAGTTTTTATCTGAATTTTCATCTATGAATAAGAACGTGGACTATGCAGGACGCATGATTTATGATGAGCAAGGAAATGAAATTATCAATTTTGGAAAACATAAAGGAAAAACAGTAGAAAGCGTCTTACAACTAGAACCTAGTTATTATGATTGGATAATGAAAAGTGATTTCCCCTTAGATACAAAAAGAATGCTAACAAAAATAAAATTACGTGCCTTTGGGAAATAGTATTCTCTTAAAAAAATCATACACTCCAAATTACGCCAAGACACTGCAAGTCCTTACGAATGGAGGTTACGAAATATAACGCCTCGTATTGAGAAAATGATGGTCGCTCCTTCCCCCATCATTTGGACATAAACCACGCAATTTGATATAGCAGAGACATTCATTGACAATAACAACTGCCGTTGTAGGCTTTTATTGGCATACTGTGCATAGAAGCCGTATAGAATGCACTCGACAAGGATTGCAATCATCAAAAAATCTTACCAAAAACTCGCTTATTTTCCACCCATAGGTCGTGGGGCAATTCCCCCAGCACCTATGGGTGGACTCCCCCATGACCTATGGGTAGAGGCCCCCACGA
>JBOFDL010000037.1:0-14612 GCA_051646985.1 Bacteroidales bacterium
TGCAATTTGCAGGAAGACTTTGTTGGTTGTGCAAACTGCTCCTGCAATTTGCAGGAAGACTTTGTTGGTTGTGCAAACTGCTCCTGCAATTTGCAGGAAGACTTTGTTGGTCGTGCAAACTGTCCCTGCAATTTGCAGGAGGACTTTGTTGGTTGTACAAAATGCTCCTGCAAACTTGCAGAGGGACTTTGTTGGTGAGCAAACGGACTTTTGTGTTTGTGGGCATAAAGGCAAGTGTTTGTGCTTGGGGCGAAATGATTGTGAGATTTGTGTGTTTAATCTGCGCTTGAGTCTCAAGTAAGAGTGCGCTTTTCTTGTGTGGGAATAAATTGGTATTGGCACTTATTTTTTCTACTTTTGCACAAGAATTTTTGAGGAATTATGAACTTTTTGTTGCCCTTCGTGCTGCTTCTCATTTCGTGCTTTGGTGCATCTGCACAAATGGGCGCAGAGGATGCAGATTATGCAGATAGTACGCGTTATCGAACCATCATTCCTTCGCCCTCTGATACGACGCACTATACCCCTTTTTCAAGCAAACAGGATAAAATCTTTGTCTTCTTTGAACGATACGGAAAGTTAACCTGTTCTGAACCCATCGGTCAACCTGCTTATTTTCGATGGTCGCAATTAGATACCACTTCTTTTACGTTTAAGCCCTTGTGGATAGATACAGTTGAAATTAATAAACTCGTTGAGCCTACTTTTCCGCTCTTAAGCTTGGATAGTAGCAAGTGTAGTCTCCCAAAGCATGATACTTCGTATGTGAGTGCTTACAAAATATCGTCCCTTGCGGATAGCCTCCCTGCGGGCTATTATCAAGTGATTATTGATACGCTTCAGATTATTTATGATACGGTAACTTGTTCGGCTTTTTGTCTTGAGAAATGGAATGGAGAGGATTTTGATACCATTTTTGTTGATACTACGTTTTATCTCCCCAATAGTTATCGCATTGTAAGAGCCGATACCTTTGCAACGTGGATATTTATCGACACCTTTCGAGTGGATACCGTAGAGGTACTCTCGCATGATTGTAATTGGCTCAATGTTCAGGCCATTTTCTACCCAAGGGCTATCAACGAGGGTTATTATAATTATAAATACTTTGATGTTTGGCACGTACCGAAACGTATCAAACGAAATTATCCAGATTGCTTGGATTGCTACATTAAAAACGTGAACTGGGAACCCTCCAGAGATATTCATTACGGAGCTTCGGTGGAGGATGATGGAGAGTGGAAAAAGTCATACTTCGCATATATCCCAAAGCCTCTTCATGATGCTACTTATACGGTAATGGTGGAAAATTATTTCGGCAAAGTGGATACGTTTTATACGGATACCATTCTTGCCAAAGCCACCGTTGCGCAATTAAAGTTATTTATCGCCAAGGGCGAGGGAGATGAAATTATTTGGGAAGAAAAATTGGATGAGTCTCCAGATGAATACCCTGCGCGTATTAAACTCTCCAATGCTTCTATTAATGCCAAACTTGGAAGCCATTTTACGTGGTCATTGTTCAATAACTTGAACGATTATCCAGAGGATATTCCATTGATAGAGGTGCCTTTTATGTATCCCCAAATTGTAACGCTCGATTCCGCCGAAAGTGTCTATCCTCCTGAGGAATATAAACCCGGAAGATACCCCATCACGCTTCATGTTCTTAATCAATTCGGTTGCGAGGATACGGATACGCTCTCCTTTGAGATCGAAGAGTTTCTTATCAATAAAAGTGCTATCCCCAAAGTCTTTACCCCCAATGGAGATGGTATCAATGATGTCTTTCAACTCAAAGACCCTGCAAATAATGTCAAGTCACTTGACCGCATCCAAATCCATATACTTAATCGCTATGGACAACTCATGTTTACAAGTGAAGAGGTTCTCTTTTCGTGGGACGGAAAAATACACAAAAGAAATGACATCGCCCCTGATGGCGTGTACTTTTACAAACTTAAAGCCCAAGGATACAACAATCGACACAAGATGATAAAACAAACCCTTACAGGAAATATTCACCTCTTTAATGGAAAAAAACACTAATCACCCCGCTCCCTCACAAACAAACGCTCCCAAAATACAAGGCTACAAAATCATCATTCCCATTCTCCTAGGACTGGGCGTGGTCATCGCCATGTTCTGGAATGAACTCTATCCACAACCCAAATTGCAGACCTTCGTAAAAGAAACCGTACTCCAATTCACCTCTGGGGATACCTTGCAATTAACCGGAAATAAAGCCTCTGCAAACCATAAATTCCTCTCAACGAATGTAAACAATCTCTCCACATGCATTGATACGCCTGCCATCGTGGAGATTGAAGGAGAGGCAGCCTTGAGGGTAATTGCTCAAAAAAATGATACGCTAAGTTGTGTGTGCTTGCAAGAAATAGAACTTAAAGGAGGGGAAGAATTCTCGATTGAGGGCTCAAATCTACAAGTTCCTAATATTCTTGATGTCTGGAAATCTATCAACATCGGCGCACAATTCTACTTCTTCATTTTTCTTGCCTTGCTCTTTATGCTTATGCGAGATTTTGGATACATTTGGCGCATTCGCTTATTGAGCGATGGAAAACTTTCATGGAAAAAAGCCCTTCGTATCATTGTCCTTTGGGAATTTACCTCCGCCGTAACTCCCTCCGCAGTCGGGGGAACCAGCATCGCTATATTATACGTCAACAAAGAGGGCATAAGCCTCGGACGTAGCAGCGCCATTGTTATGGCAACCTCATTCTTAGATGAAATCTATTTTATTTTAATGTTTCCATTATTATTGCTTGTTATTTCAACCCAAGAATTATTTACCCTACAAGGCGAATTTGCAACGGGATTGATGACCGTAACCTTCATTGGATACTCCCTTAAATTCTTGTGGATACTCGCACTATCGTATGGACTATTCATCAATCCAAAAGGATTACGATGGTTGATTATGAAGATATTTACCCTCCCTTTGTTGCGCAAATGGAAGGATGGTGCCGCAAAAACAGGGGATGATATTGTGAGTAGTGCCGCAGAATTAAGATACCGTTCATGGCGATTTTGGGCACGTTCATTTTCGGCAACCTTCATTTCGTGGACTTCTCGATATTGGGTCGTGAATGCTTTATTTTTGGCTTTTTTTGCGGTCAACGACCATTTACTCATCTTTGCCCGTCAACTCGTAATGTGGATTATGATGCTCGTAAGCCCAACCCCTGGAGGTAGTGGATTCGCAGAATTTGTGTTCAAAGAGTTCCTCGGAGAGTTTATCCCCTCAATGGGATTAGTGCTAGTTATTGCGCTCTTGTGGAGATTGATTACCTATTATTTATATCTATTATTAGGAGTCTTTGTTCTGCCTCAATGGCTCAAAAGTAAATGGAATACCAAAAAAATATCGCGCTAAATATAAAACGCTCATTGAGCGTGTAAAAATTCGCTTATAATTGCTGCGATTTTTGTTTGTTCAATCAAAAAACCATCGTGTCCAAAGGGGGATTCTACTTCTGCATACTGCGATTGGGCAATGTGTTGACTTAAATATCTTTGCTCCTCGGGACGAAATAATTTGTCACTAGATATGCCTATTGAAAGTGTACGTGCTTGTACACTTCGTAACGCGTTCTCAACGCCTCCTCTTCCTCGCCCAATATTAAAGGAGTCGATGGCTTGTGTAAGATGATAGTAACTATAAGCATTGAAACGATTACTGAGCTTCTTGCCTTGATAACGCTGGTAAGATGAGGCTCTGAAATCATGCGTCTTATCTTCCTCTGTGCCTTCTTTTTGGGTTGCGTTGTAGGTATCGTAATTGCGGTAACTAAGGAGTGCCATTGCGCGAGCGGCTCTTAGTCCAGCTTCTCCTCCTTTGGGTTGATTGCTCCAAAAACTAGCGTCTGCTTCTATCGCCATACGTTGTGCTTCATTATTGGCAATCACCCATGGTGAGGTCTTGACGCTGGCAGCTGCAAATATCAAATTTTGAATGTTTTCGGGCGAAATAATTGCCCATTCTAATGCTTGAAAACCTCCTATTGAACCGCCAACAAGGGTCTTTATTCTGTGAATCCCTAAATAATCACACAAACGTTGATGAACGTTTACCATGTCTCGTATCGTGATTTGAGGAAAATCTCTATAATAGGGTTCTTTTTTTGCTGCATCAAAACTTAATGCGCCCGTTGTTCCATAGCACGAACCTAGTACATTGGCACATATTATAAAGTGTTTTCTTGTGTCAAAAACAAGTCCATCTCCTACCATATTTGGCCACCAATCAAGTACGTCAGAGTTTGCCGAAAAGGCATGACAAATCCATATCACATTGTCTTTTTGAGCATTCAAACGTCCATACGTGTGATAGCCAATATCTACATTCGGAAGGATTATCCCACTTTCAAGCTTAATGGCTTGAGCGTGATGATATATCTGTAAATCTTGTCCGCTATATTGAGGGTAATAGTGCATAAACAAATTATCTTAAAACATCTTTTTGCTTGACTTAATGGCAACAAAGTCTTTAAGATATAAGGGCTCAAAGTATGCAATGTCTTCAAATTGCTGGTTGAGATAGTGCTTCTCTGCAAGTGCTATCATCCCTCGTGCAGAGGGCGATACGTCTATAAATAGAGCATTCGAACTTGATTGAATGGCTTTGAACTTATCGCTGCCACTACCCATGAATACAATGGGATGATTGCTAAGTTCAATGGAAAAACTTTGAGGATTCAACTCCATGGCGCTTATCTCCGTTAGAGGATTGAGCTGCGTGTCAAACAATGCGGTATATACCTCCATACGACGAGCATCTGTCATCGGACAAAGCCATGCTTCTGCACTTACAAGGGCATTTTGCTTTGCTAATAATGCAATGGATTGAAGCGTGTTAATGGCAATTAAAGGTTTATTAATGCCAAAACAAAGCCCCTTTGCGGTACTTACACCAATGCGAAGACTTGTATAAGATCCCGGGCCTCGACTTACGGCAATCGCATCTATAGCATGAGGGGTGATTTGGGCTTCTTTTAAGACCTCGTCTATAAAGGGTGCTAATTGTTTTGCATGGTCACGTTCTTCTGTGCTTTCGCGAAGTGCTAAGAGTTTACCATCCTTTGCAAGGGCTACTGAACATACTTCGGCTGAACTCTCAATGCACAAAAGAAGAGCCATTTATTTAAGTTTATTGATTTGCTTATCTATCTGCTCGTCAAATTTCTCTGCACTTGTCTTGATTTTATCAAAGTTTAAGTGAGGAACAAGGGTGGGTATGATGGATGAAAGAGGTTTGTATAATTTCGATTTTTCAATCTCCTTTTGAGGCATAAAGCCAATCTGTGCGTCTAAATGGTTAATTAAAGCCAATAAAATAGATAGTACGATGAGGGTTTTTGAAATGGCCAAAACAGCACCCAATAACTTATTTAACCACCCAAGTAGCGTTATCTTGATAAGCTTATCTGCAAGTTTACTTAACATACTCGCTATTAATGCAACTCCTATAAATGTGATGAGAAAGGAAAGTACTGGAATAACCGTTGCTCCTATGCCAAAATTGCTCAATTTAATGCCTACAAAAAATGAGAGTTTGTACGCAAAGTATGCTCCTAAAATTAACACAAAAAGCGAGGCAAGTTGTACAATAAGACCTTGACGTAGCCCTGTGTAAATGGCATAGGCTAAAAAGAGGCTGAAGATAATATCAAAGGAGTTCATAAGGAGAGTTTCGATAAATCAGTCTGCGAAGATACAAAATATCTTCTAGATTTTATGGACTCTTATGCTTGCTTGCAAAGATATTGGCATATTGCTATCTTTGCAGCCTTATTCCTTGTTTATGCTTATGCTTATGGATTTGAGAACAATCTTTCTAGATTAGATGATATTTAAATTAACTTGTTCTAAGCCGACAATATAACTTCATTATACGGATAATTATGCGGACTCATTTTATTGCTATTGGTGGTAGTGCAATGCACAATCTTGCACTTGCATTACATCAAAAAGGACATGTCATTACAGGCTCTGATGATGAAATATTTGAACCCGCTAAAAGTCGCTTGCAAGCCTATGGAATACTGCCTGAAAATATAGGCTGGTTTCCTGAACAAATTACGCCTGAAATTAATGAAATTATCGTAGGAATGCACGCACGAGCGGATAATCCTGAACTCTTACGAGCCAAAGAACTGGGTCTAAAGATATACTCCTATCCTGAATATCTTTATCAACAATCCAAAGATAAAAAGCGTATAGTAGTCGGCGGAAGTCATGGCAAAACTTCTACCACTGCCATGATATTGCACGTTCTTCGATACGCAAATATAGAGGCGGACTATATGGTCGGAGCTCAACTAGAGGGATTTGATACGATGGTGCATCTGACAAATACTGCAAAAATTGCAGTTTTTGAGGGTGATGAATATCTAACCTCCCCGTTGGATCCTCGTCCAAAATTTCATCTTTATCAACCACACATCGCGATTATTACAGGGATTGCTTGGGATCATGTAAATGTTTTTCCAAGTTGGGAGGAGTATGTAAAACAATTTTCCATTTTTGCGGACTTAATTGAAGATGGTGGTACACTTATTTATTGTGCGAAAGATAAAACTTGTGCTTCAGTGGCAGAAATTGCAAAATCATCGCTCCTGAAAATTCCTTATACCGCACACCCGTCCACGAATAAAGATGGTATTTGTAATCTTAGTACGGACGTTGGCGATTTGCCATTAAAGATTTTTGGCGAGCATAATCTTGAAAACCTTACCGCTGCAATGTATGCCTGTGAACAAGTGGGCGTAACTCGTCGTACTTTCTATGCTGCAATAGCGAGTTTTGCAGGAGCCTCACGCCGACTGCAACTTATGGCAAGCAATGATAATAGTAGCGTTTTTTATGACTTTGCTCACTCTCCTTCTAAGTTACAAGCTACGACGGATGCTGTTAAACAGCAATTCCCAAAACGCAAACTTTATGCTTGTATGGAACTACATACTTTTAGTAGCCTTTCAAAGGATTTTTTATCTCAATACGCAGGAACAATGCAGAGTGCTGATTGTGCTTATGTGTACTTTAATCCACATACTCTACAGCATAAAAACCTGAAAGCAATTACCGAAGATGAGGTGCTTGAAGGATTTGGTGGAAATGTGAAAGTCTTTACCCATAGTGCAGATTTGCTCTCTGCTTTACAAGAACTTCCCTCAGAAAATACAAACTACCTTCTTATGAGCTCGGGAAATTTTGGAGGAGTGGATATTCAAGCGCTAGCAAAAAAACTTGTGTCTTAAACTCGTTAAGGTAAGTTCTTAGAAAAATACATCAAAAGAGGCGCGTGCTGTATTACCTACTATATCTGTAGTAACGATATTTATGCGATGATTCTTGTTAGTTTGTATTCGAGTATTATCAATGTTATAAATCAATAAGTCATTCTTTTGATCATATTCAAAAAGAGTCCACTTGCCATCAATTGTTCCTGTATATGAATCGACTTCAGTCTGCTTATCGATTATTTTAATTTGCAGTTGATTCGAAGGCTTGTTAAAGGAGCCTTTATGCTTGAAGTTGATTGGTATAATTTCTGGTGCAATGGTGTCAAGTAATAATTGAAAAGCTCCCCAAACTCTTGTCCTTGCGATAAAATAAGGATTTACATAAGAACTGGTTAGATACTTTCTCTTTCCATTACCTTCGGTACATACCATTGCTACATTTCTGTGGAGTTTTTTCGGGATGTTTGCCTCTATACCTACACTTACTGCTTTATGCGGTGATGTAGCAGGGGATTTTATTCTAAATACAGGCGATAACTGATTTTTGAGGGCTTTACTAAATACGATACTTAAGAGTTCATCTCTATACAACGCACCGACTGGCATAGAAAGAGTAAAACCATTGCGTTCAAAATGATTTTCTTTGTTCCATTTTAGTACGCTTGCATATTTGTGTGCTTTATTTGCAATGGGCGCAGTTTTTTGAGTTACCCAGAATTTCAGTTCAGATACATTCTTGGCATCATCTCGAAGAACTAGGCGTAATGCAAGGGTTTGCTTTGTCCCCAAATTTATGATGGCTTGCTCCTTGTCGCATTGAATGAATGGCAAAGGATTATGTGGGGCGCAGTATAGTTGTACTAATTTTGTAAATGCAGGTTTAGGACTTGTGAAATCAAGCATCGCATTGACATAGCGAGTTTCAGCAAAATTAAATTTATTGAGAGTATATTTAAATATAGACTTCTCATTGAGAAATAATTCACATTCACTTACGCCAAATATTTTACTGCTTCCTGTAATTTGATCCATCATTGCTACGCCGAAAAATACAGGCTCATTTAACAAAATAGTATCTCCATTTGCGAGGAATAATTTTTTCCCTGTTCCCTTAATTGCGATACTTTGTCGGAGTTGTACGATAGGAGATTGTTCAATTGTATCAAAGCCATAGACATACAATTTTGCTGCTGTTGGAGGCGTATTATCAGGAATGTTATAGATTCCTTCTCGCATTATATTTATAGGCTGTTGATGGGCATCTCTAATTTCAAAATGTAAGTGTGGCCCAAAAGACCTCCCGCTATTGCCTGCATAGCCAATTAATTCGCCTTGTTGTAATGGAAATTGACGAGCCCCTAAGGCTAAATCTACTGTAAATGATTTTTGTTCATATTGTTGCGCTTTAACCCATGTGCTAATTTTAGGAATAAAAGAAGCCAAATGTGCATATACAGAAGTTGTGCCATTGGGGTGCGTTAAGTATAATGCCTTTCCGTAGCCATCAGGACGTACAACAATGCGTGAGATATATGCATTGGCAACGGCATAAACAGGGGCGCCTTCTACTTGACCAATTCTAAAATCAATACCAGAATGAAAATGATTACTTCGTAACTCCCCAAAATTGGCGGACATATCAAGAGTACGTTTTAGTGGGGATGTATAGTAATTTCCCCCTTTCTTTTGAGCATAAGAAAGCGTAACTGATAACAACAGCATCCAAAAGCTTGTTGATAAGAAACGCAGAATTATCTTATAATGGGAGTGCATTGAGAATTATTTGACTGCAAAAATAACCATATTTGTACGCTCTTGCAAGAAGCTCTGTGTATTAAAGTGTTGTTTTGCATTTTATTAAAAAAAAACTACCTTTGCACGGGAGAATTTTAGGCTATAAAAAGCCTTGCTCTCATTACATTTGATAAGCACTATGTATGAGCCAAGAGTTAGAACAGGTTTTAGATACATTAAGTAATAAGTTTGAGCAATTAGTCTCATTGTGTGAGAAAACACGAGTACAACGAGACCAGTTGAATATTGAAAATGCTAAGTTAGTTGAAAAGCATACAGAACAGCAAAGGCGTTTAACAGAGATAGAAGAACAAAACAAAACATTACTTGTTACAAAAGCGTTTGTTGCTGCCGATGGAAGCAATGAAGATGCAAAAGAAAAAATAGGTAAAATTGTACGAGAGATAGACAAGTGTATATTGCTGCTAAATAGATAAACTCTTCATTGAAAACAACAAGGTTATGGACGAAAAATTATCCATACAAATATGGTTAGGAGATCGAGAGTATAAACTCAAGATAAATAGAGAAGAAGAGGAGAAGATACGCAAAACCGCTCGTCTTGTCAACGAGAAAATTAAGCAGTATCGGCAGCAGTTTTTTGCAGAAGGTAAGATTATGCAAGATTGGGTTGCAATGGCATGTTTGTTTTTTGCGCTTAAAGAAAATGAACTTCAAACCAATCAAGATGTTTCAAAGCATCTCAAAGGCTTTCAAAGTTTAGATAAAAAACTGGAGGAATATTTGGACTACGCAAAAGAAGATAATGCTATAATATCTGCCTAACACGCTCTTTACATACTTTTAAAAAGCCTTACTCGTACAAGCTTTCAGTATTTGTTGCGAAAACTAACATTTAAAACATTGGAGTGATAAACGCGAGCAATCCAAGAACAGGCCTCAACTCTTTATGAGTTGTCATTTATGACACAGTGGACGTTCGACCTTGCTCGGTAGCTTCAAACATACTATCGTGGGTTTTCGTCGACCCTTATACTGAAGGCTTGTTTTTTATATAAAATCGTTTAATTCAAACAAATATATTATACACATTATGAACATCTTACTTATAATTACTTTTATAGGTGCAATCTTGATAGGTGCACTTTTATCTTATTTTACACTTCACTCATTAATGAGTAAAAAACATAAGATAAAAATGAAGAAAGCGGAGTCCGAGATTGAACTCATGAATAAAGAAAAACTATTACAAGCAAAAGAGAAATTTCAAGAATTAAAACTTGCACATGACCGCACCATTAATGAGCGTAATAGTAAAATCGCACAAGCCGAAAATCGCATTCAGCAAAAAGAAGCGAGTCTTAATCAACGCATCGAAGAGAATACCCGAAAGAAGCAAGAACTAGAGAGACAGCGTGAAAGTTTAATCCATCAAAATGAGATTGCGAAAGCACGAATGGTCGAAATGGATAAAGCACGCCTTCAACATATTCAGAAACTAGAGACCATCGCAAATATGACAGCAGAAGATGCAAAAGCTGTTTTGATGGACAATATGAAGGCAGAGGCTAAAACGCAAGCCATGTCTTACGTAAATGAGATGATTGATGAGGCAAAAATGGCTGCTGGAAAAGAAGCAAAACGTATTGTATTGCAGACGATGCAACGTGTGGCTACAGAGGTTGCAGTTGAGAATGCTGTAACCGTTTTTCATATTGAAAATGACGAAGTCAAAGGCCGAATCATTGGTAGAGAAGGGCGTAATATTCGTGCGTTGGAAGCTGCAACAGGTATGGAGATTGTGGTTGATGATACCCCAGAAACTATTATTATTTCAGGTTTTGACCCTGTACGACGGGAGATTGCTCGTTTGTCCTTGCATCAATTGGTAACAGACGGTCGTATTCACCCTGCTCGTATTGAAGAGGTAGTTACACGCGTGAGTTCACAGATAGAAGATGAGATTGTAGAAACAGGAAAACGTACCACTATTGACTTAGGAATACATGGTTTACACCCTGAAATAATTCGTTTAATTGGAAGTATGCGATATCGCTCTTCGTATGGACAAAATTTGTTGCAACACTCTCGTGAAACCGCAAATTTATGTTCTATTATGGCAACCGAATTAGGACTTAATGCTAAAGTGGCAAAACGCGCAGGTTTATTGCATGACTTAGGCAAAGTTTCGACAGAAGACCCTGAAGTTCCTCATGCTCTTTTAGGAATGCGCATTGCCGAGAGATGCAAGGAGAAACCTGAAGTCTGTAACGCTATTGGAGCGCATCACGATGAGATAGAGATGACCTCATTGATTTCGCCCATTGTACAAGTTTGCGATGCTATTTCGGGCGCACGTCCTGGGGCTCGTCGTGAGGTAGTAGATTCGTATATTAAACGCTTAAAAGAATTAGAGAGTCTTCCACTTTCTTATCCAGGAGTAATAAAGACCTATGCTATACAAGCAGGTCGTGAATTACGAGTGATTGTAGGCAGCGATCAAGTGAGCGACCAAGAGGCTGAAAACATTTCAATGGAAGTTGCCAAGAAAATACAAGATGAAATGACCTATCCTGGACAAGTTAAAATCACGGTTATTCGAGAAACGAGAGCGGTGAATTACGCAAAATAAGCCTAATGTTGACCTCTACGCTTACCGATAGTGCACTGTTAATGGTAGCGGTGCTGTTATTTGCCAGTGTATTTGCTAGTAAGACATCTATTCGAGTAGGCATTCCCACACTCTTTTTTTTCTTAATCATTGGAATGTTGGCCGGCAGCGAAGGGCTGTTGGGTATTGAGTTTGACAATCCGAAGATAGCCCAATTTATTGGCGTTATTGCGCTTAACTTCATTCTTTTTGTGGGGGGATTTAATACGCATTATCGGGAGGTACGTCCTGTGATAGTGCATAGTGCGTTACTTTCCTTGTTTGGGGTATTACTTACGGCAACTTTTATTGGTTTATTTGTATCATGGATTTTGCCTTCTTTTTCGTTGATAGAAGGGATGCTTTTGGGGGCGATTGTATCATCAACAGATGCAGCAGCGGTATTTTCGGTATTACGCTCTCGCAAATTAGAGTTGCGAGGAGGATTGCGCCATGTATTAGAATTTGAGAGTGGGAGTAATGACCCGATGGCGTATATTTTAACCATTACGTTTTTGAGTTTAGTGCTTAATCCTGAGGAGAGTTTACTTGCGAGAATTCCATTTGTTATATTACAATTGATAATTGGTGTAGTTGTAGCCCTTGGCATTGGTTGGATTGCCAAGAGGGTTATAAACAGAGTACGTTTAGAGTCAGACTCTTTGTATGCGGTATTATTTATAGCCTTTATATTCTTCACATACTCTTTAGCCGACATTGCTTATGGCAATGGTTTTTTGGCGGTATATGTTTTTTCCTTGTATTTAGGCAATCAGAAATTAATTCATAAGCGAGCCACTGCCAAGTTTTTTGATGGCATTGCGTGGATAATGCAGATTGCTATTTTCATCACATTAGGACTATTAGTCTCTCCTAGTCAAATAGTGCCGATTATAGGCATTGGCTTAGCGATTGCAGCCTTTATTATGTTTGTTGCTCGGCCGTTGAGTGTATTTCTTTGTTTGACACCGCTTAGGGTACCATGGAACAAGCAATTATTTGTATCATGGGTAGGATTAAAAGGAGCAGTTCCCATTGTACTTGCCACTTATCCATTAGTTGCAGGTTTAGATAAAGCGAATACGATATTCAACATAGTATTTTTTGTATCTGCCACCTCTGTACTGGTTCAAGGCACTACTTTATCTTTAGTTGCCAATTGGCTTCACGTAACCCAACCTTTTAGGCGTAAGCGCAACATTTCGATTGATTTAGAGGTTACAGAGCACGATGATGTTAAATCAAGATTTATAGAAGTAGTTATTCCGAAGGACTCTCCAGCCTTAGGACTCTCGTTGGTGAACATTGGATTACCAGAGCGAGCGGTCATTTCCTTTATCATTAGAGACGGCTATTACATTACGCCTAAGGGCGCTACGTACCTTGAGCCGAAAGACAAAGTATTGGTTGCAGCAGAAGACGCAACAAGTATGTTAAACGCCTTAGAAAAGCTTGGTGTACAAGACCAAGTAGATTGGCTTTAGGCGCGATACTTTGACAAGGTTTCCCATACAAAGCGAGCAGCAGTCTCTGAGGGGAGTGTATGCTCATCAACTTGGAGTTTAGCGAGTTCACGTTTTGCCGCTTGTATTTGCGTTTGTTGATAAACCTTATCTCCCAATAAAGACAATGCTTTTTCGGCGATTAAATGCGCCTTACACTTTTCGAGGGTAAACTCAGGGATAATTTCTTTTTGCGCTAAGATATTGATAAGATTTGCGGTTTTGTTTTTAACCAGAAGTTTAGCAAGCGCATTTGTTAAGCGATTAAAAGTATAAGCAATCAAGTGAGGTGTTTCGCAGATTGCAAGTTCTAGGGAGACCGTTCCAGAGGCCGCCAAGGCGAAATGAGAAGCACTAAATGCGCTATATCTCTCTGTACCCTCTATGATTGTGTAAGGTATGTTGAGTCCTATAAAATGTTTTTCGACTTGTTTTGTGAGCACCTTTATCGTGGGTAAGATAAGATGAAGATGAGGATATTTTTCTGCAATAATTTGCACTGCCTTTGCAAAAACAGGCGCAAGTCTTTGCACCTCACTTTGCCGACTACCTGACAATATACAAAGTTTAAGACTCTCTTCACGTAATTGATACTTTTGCAAGAACTCTGTACGAGAAAGGCGAGGAAGGTTTGCAGTTTCGATTACGGGATGTCCTACAAATTGGCAATGCAAACCATGTTTTTCAAAATAAACAGGCTCATAAGGCAGCAATGTCATAAGAGCGTCCACGAGTTTAGGCACTTTTTTAGCACGTCCTTTTTTCCAAGCCCATACCTGCGGAGCCACGTAATGCACTTTAGGGATTTTGGAACCTCGTTTTTTCAGTTGTTTTAAGACACTACGAACAAATCCCCAGCTATCTATACTAACGATTACATCCGTTTGAGAAGCCTCAATATCCTGTACTGTTTGACGGATACGATGCAAGATATTGCGTAATCTAGGCAAGACCTCGAACAATCCCATGACAGAAATTTCCGCTATAGGAAATAAGCTTATCAAACCTTCCAATTGCATACACTCGCCTCCGATGCCCGAAAAGCGAATACTAGGATGTTCTTTGCGTAAAGCCTTCATAAGGCGCGCTCCGAGTAAATCTCCAGAAGGCTCTCCTGCGATGATATAAACAGAGGGATTTTCAGCGATTGACATAAAATGTAGGCGTATAAACCAGCGAATGAATTACGACTTGCAAAGATAAAATCTAATTTTTATTTATACACAGAAGAACCGAAAAATAAACCCCTTTTATAGCTATATTTTGACCATACTTCCATAGATTGAATATAATTTTAACACAAAAGGTTTGATAATCTCAAAAACTTGTTTTACTTTTGCCTCCCAAATTGAAGGACAAATGCACCAACAGAACACACTATTAAGCACCCCCATAAAGGGCATTTTTAGCTCGTTTAAGGCACTATCTGCCTCTGTTAGT
>JBOFDL010000038.1:0-11277 GCA_051646985.1 Bacteroidales bacterium
CTTTATGCACGAACAGAAGGACTCTATATTGTATTTGAAGCATTACAACAGGGTATTGCTGCGGGGCAATTTGCCGCTTGGTATGATAATACAGAGCTCATCGGCAGTGGAGTGATTAGTGCTTAGTACCCAACTTTCACCATACTATCAAAAGCATACAGTAAAAAAGAAGCCTATAAAAACTTGTTATTCTGATAAAAATAACGAAATTTGCAGGCTCTCTAGGGAAATGCTTATGCACAGAGCATATACTGTGCAGTCTTTTTAGGCGAATTGCCATGCAAAACAAAATTCATGCTAACATAAATCAATGAACGATTCATCAAACTATCGCCCGCGAACAGGTAGCTTAAACCGAAAAAAAAAACTCGACAATAAGCCCCATTCATCAAACTTCGAGCCTAAGTCTCACGAAGAGTCTTCCTCTAGAAATACGGGAGAGAGGAAAAGTATTGCGCCTAAAAAACGAGAAAGTTTTTTCAAAAATCGAACTCCTCATGAAACTCGAGAAATGCGTAATACTGAAACTTCGAGATTCAATAAAAAACACGAAGATGGGAACTCTCGCCCTGAACGGAAATTTAGTAGAGATAAAGATTATTCTCGCCCAACTCGTAACAATAAATTTTCCGTTGATGAAAATGCTCGTCCAGCTCGCAGATTTAATGCCGATGATGCATCTCGTCCTCGAAAATACAACTTTCAAGAAAAAGAACAAGGTGCAAGATTTGATTCTCCAAGACGAGAGAATTTTGGAACAGGAGTCCGTACACATGCTCGCCCTTATGACAGAAAATCTTTGGTAAAAACCAATAGACGTGAATTCCCAAGTACGCCGGATAAAAAGGCTCGCAAAAAAATATTTGTTCAAAAACACGACCCAACACTCCCTATACGCCTTAATAAATTTATTTCAAACTCTGGATTATGCTCTCGTCGGGAGGCAGATGAGTATATTCAAAGAGGCGAAATCACCGTCAATGGAGAGGTGGTTACTACATTAGGACACAAAGTAATGCAATCGGACGAAATTCGCTACAATGGAGATAAACTTAGCGGAGAACGTAAAATGTATATCCTGCTAAATAAACCCAAAGGCTATGTCACGACCGTAGAGGATGAACACGCTACTAAAACAGTCATGGAACTAATTGCGGGTGCTTGCAAAGAACGAGTTTATCCTGTTGGACGATTGGATAAAAATACTACTGGGGTTTTGTTATTTACCAATGATGGAGACCTGACTAAAATTTTAACACACCCTAGTTACAATAAACGAAAAGTATATCAAGTTGGCTTGGATAAAAATATCCCAAAATCAGATATGGAAAAACTGGTAGAAGGTATAGAGTTAGAAGATGGCATCGCCATTGCCGATGAAGTTGGATATGCTGACATTTCTGACAAATCAGTTGTAGGGATAGAAATACACTCTGGACGCAATCGGATTGTTCGTCGTATGTTCGAGGCTCTGGGATATGAAGTTAAAAAACTAGATAGAGTATATTTTGCAGGACTGACAAAAAAATCCCTAGAACGTGGTAGATGGCGGTTCCTATCAGTCAAAGAAGTAAATATACTTAAAATGGGTGCCTACGAATAATTATTTTATTCTGTTTGCCCAAAAAAGGATATTCCTTATTTTGGAGAAATAAAAAAAAGGCATACCTTTGCCAACGCTTTGGGGCAAGTCTTATACGACCAGCTCCTACTGAACTCCCCCAGGACTGGAAAGTAGCAAGGGTAGGTGGTTGTAGCGGTGCGATATAAGGGGCTTGCCCCTTTTTTTTATGTTATTACTCAAACTATGCTACTATCAATACACCCTCAAAATCCACAAGAACGCCATATACAGCATATATGTCAACAAATGCAGTCCGATGGACTTATTGTATGCCCAACTGATACAGCATACGCTTTGATGTGTGCAATCAATAGTAAAAAGGCATACGAAAGAATGCTGCGAATTAAAGGTATTGATAAAAAAAAAGCCGTATTCTCTATCATTGCACCCAACCTAAGTGTACTTGCCAATTATATTAAAGTGGATAATCAAGCCTTTGCAGTACTAAAACGTAATCTACCAGGTGCATTTACTTTTATTCTTCCTGCATCTAAAAATTTGCCTGACTCAATTTTAAGCAAACGGAAAACAATAGGAATTCGTATTCCTCAAAACAATATTGCACTTGCCATTTCTCTTGCAATGGGAATGCCTATCCTCGTCAGCACTATTCATGGAGAAGAAAATGAGGAGCAAATAAAAGACCCTGAAATTCTATATGAACGCTATGGAAAACAAGTAGATATAATTATTGATGGTGGAATAAGTGAAGCGGAATATTCTACAGTCATTGATTGTACTACAAGCGAGTACGAAATTATACGCCAAGGGAAAGGTGTTCTACAATAAAATAGGCTATGAGCAATTTGGATTACTGCAAAATCTTAAAGATGCTTAAAACGAATCAATACCTATTATGCACAGGTAGAAGTGTTTAAGAAGTCCAATTAATTGCCTTTTAATTATAGACTTCTTTTTTATATGCCTTTAAAGTATTCTGCATAAGTGAAATGATGGTCATCGGACCGACTCCTCCTGGTACAGGCGTTATGTAACTACATTTAGGCGCAACTTCATCAAACTTTACATCTCCTTTGAGTCGAAAGCCCGTTTTTGTATCGCTTGCAGGAACTCGAGTAATACCTACATCAATTACCGTTGCTCCCTCCTTTACCATATCTGCGGTTAAAAATTCGGGAATGCCCAATGCTGCTACAATAATATCTGCTGCAAGACAAAGTTCTTTTATATTGGTGGTGCGACTATGACAAAGTGTTACGGTGCAATCTCCAGGATTTGTTTTTTGTGATAGCAAATTACTCATTGGACGACCTACAATATTACTCCGTCCAACAACAACACAATGTTTCCCTTGTGTTGGAATTTGATAGCGTGCTAATAACTCCATAATACCTGCAGGCGTTGCAGAAACATACGATGGCAAGCCAATGGTCATACGTCCTACATTGATGGGGTGAAAGCCATCTACGTCTTTTTGAGGGGCTATCGCTTCAATAATTCGTTGCTCATTAATATGCTTTGGAATGGGCAATTGCACGATAAAGCCATCTACGCTATCGTCTAGATTAAGGGAGTGAATATGCTTTAATAAATCCTCCTCGCTAATTGTTTCGGGCAAACGGATAATTTGCGATTTAAATCCACATTCGTGGCACGCTTTTTCTTTCGCTGCTACATAGGTTTGACTTGCTCCGTCGTTGCCGACAATAATTGCAACAAGTTGCGGAATATGTTGTTGTTTTTCTTTAATTTGTTGCACTTCAGCGGCAATTTCTGTTCGCATTTCGGCAGCAATTTTCTTCCCATCTAATAGCGTCATAACGTTTAATTTAAGTCGTTGAGATTATCTTCTTTGCGAGAGCATATTCATTATATTTTTGGCTCCTGCTCCACTAAAAGACTTCATCATTTTACGCATTTCTTCAAATTGCTTTAAAAGACGATTTACTTCATCTACTCCTCGTCCACTACCACCTGCTAGACGTTTTTTTCTACTTCCGTTCAAAAGTTCTGGTTGTTCTCGTTCTTGTGGTGTCATGGAGGAAATTATCGCTTCAATCCCTTTGAAAGCGTCATCATCTATGTCTATGTTTTTCATAGCTTTACTTACTCCAGGTATCATCCCAAGGAGGTCTTTCATATTGCCCATTTTTTTGATTTGTTGAATTTGTCCAACAAAATCATTGAAGTTAAATTGATTTTTGGCAATACGTTTTTGGATTCTTCGTGCTTCTGTCTCGTCAAATTGTTCTTGTGCTCGCTCTACTAGGGAAACAACATCACCCATTCCAAGAATACGGTCGGCCATACGGTCTGGATAGAAGACTTGAAGTGCATCCATCTTTTCACCCATACTCATAAACTTGATAGGTTTATTGACAACTGCTCGGATAGAAAGTGCGGCTCCCCCTCGAGTATCACCATCTAGTTTCGTCAAGACAACGCCGTTAAAATCTAGGCGATCATTAAATTCTTTTGCGGTATTTACGGCATCTTGTCCCGTCATTGCATCTACAACAAAAAGTATCTCGGATGGGTTAATCGCTTTTTTAATAGCGTCCATTTCACGCATCATTTCTTCATCTACTGCAAGTCGTCCTGCTGTATCTACAATAACAACATTATGCCCATTTTTCTTGGCAATGTCAATTGCATTCTTTGCTATTTTTACAGGATTATTATTTTCTTCTTCTGTATATACGGGAACTTCAATTTGCCCTCCTAAGATTTTGAGCTGCTCTATCGCTGCGGGACGATATACATCACAGGCTACAAGTAGTGGAGAGCGTCCTTTCTTTCGGATACTTGCGGCGAGTTTTCCAGAGAAAGTTGTTTTTCCAGAACCTTGTAGTCCTGCTATCAATATAACTGCAGGAGAGCCTTTTAAATTAATTTCTTCGGACTCTTTCCCCATTAGTTGCACGAGTTCATCTCGTACAATCTTGGTGAGCATTTGACCGGGTTTAACGGCTGTAAGAACATTTTGCCCTAAGGCATTTTGCTTGACTTGATCGGTAAATGTTTTTGCAACTTTATAACTCACATCAGCATCGAGTAATGCTTTGCGAATTTCTTTTATGGTTTCAGCAACGTTTAGTTCTGTAATTCGACCTTCGCCTTTGAGCGTTTTTAAGGCACGGTCTAATTTATCTTGTAATTGGTCTAACATATATTATATATTTTTAAAATTCAGATTATTGTTTCAGTATTTGGTTAACAGCGGATTCAATGCCTTTATTTCGTTCTACTAGAATTCCTTTTATTTCTGCTGCATTTGCGGCAAGCATATCACTTTGCCGGTCTCCTAGAAAGTAAGATTGTTTTGCATCTATCTCAAAACGTGACATACATTTTTGTATCATCAAAGGTTGGGGTTTTCTGCATAAACATTTTCCGTATTCGGGATGATGTGGACATATACAGAAATCGGTAATTTGCACATTGTATTCTTGAAGTCTTGCTTGTAGTTCTTGATGTACATTATTTGTATCCTCAAGGCTGTAAAGCCCACGAGCAATACCGCCTTGATTCGTAATAACAAATAATTGATATTTTGCATCAACTAGGCGTTTAAGGGAGATTTCGAGTTGTGGCGTTAGCACAAAATCTTGTGTGCGAAAAACGTAGTAATGTCCCTCATCACTATTAATAACTCCATCTCGGTCAAGAAAAACGGCTCGTTTCATTTAAGAGTAAACATTAGAGTAAGATACGATGTTTAAGGGCGTGCAAAGATAAGAAGAAGATTTTCAATCCTAAAATTTTCTTGCAGTCCATTAAGTTTTTCACAAAACTGCAATAATTATTCGGTTTTATTTCCACGCTTTTCCGCTAATTTTTTCTATACAGTTCTGCACTTGTCTTTTGTTAAGTTGTTCAAGGTATTCGCTGAGAGGTTCGTTCGCTGTTCGCAAAATGGCAATACGTCCTGAACTGGTAAACTGTAATACTCCACAGGTTTCATCTAGTTGATTAAACAATGCTGTTAATGCGGATTTATGCCCTGTAAGTTCAATGGCGGTAAATTGCGGGGTTACTTCCAAGATGCGGGCTCCGTGTGTACGAACAATTTTCTCGATTTGACGATTTTCTAACAATGCTTGTGTGGGAACTTTGTATAAGGCTAATTCTTGATATACAGTTTGCTCATTGGTATGATAAAAACTCATAACTACGTCCACAAGTTTTGCAATTTGGCTAACTAGTTTTTCCACTTGTTCAATCGTGGCACTTACTACGATCGTAAATTTGTGAATATTTTTTAGTGCCGAAGCAGAAACTGTTAGACTTTCGATATTAAGATGACGGCGAGTAAAAATAACCGTAATACGACTGAGTAACCCTACGGCATTTTCAGTAAATGCGGTAATGGTATATTCTTGCTCCATAGACTTTTCTTTTTATTATATTATTGAGTAAATAATTTTGCGGTTATGCAAAACGAATAGTATCTAAAGACATCCCTGCTGGTACCATTGGAAAGACATTTTCTTCTGCCTGCACTTGTATTTCCAATAAAAATGCGCCTTTATGCTTCATCATATTTTGAGCTGCGGAAGACAAATCCTCTGTTTTATTTACTCTCTGCGAGGTGATATTGTAGGCTTCTGCTATTTTCATAAAGTCAGGATTTACCAAAGGCGTTGAAGTGTATCGTTTTTGATGAAAGAGTTCTTGCCATTGTCTAACCATTCCTAGAAATCCATTATTTAAGATGACAATTTTAACATCTATTTCCTCTTGTAAAATAGTTCCAAGTTCTTGTATTGTCATTTGAATACCGCCATCACCCACAAATAAGACCACTTCTTTATCTTTTGCGCCTATTTTTGCGCCTATCGCTGCGGGCAAGCCAAAGCCCATAGTCCCTAATCCTCCAGAGGTAACGACTGAGCGTGGGAAATTGACCGAGAAATAACGTGCTGCCATCATTTGATGTTGCCCTACATCGGTGACTAAGATAGCATTTCCTTGGGCTGCATTACTTATCGTCAAAACAGCATTAACCATCGAAGGGAGTGTATTTTGCGATTGCAAAGCAGGCTGTACTACTTTTGCAAATTCCTCATCGGCAAAAGGTTTAAAACTTTCAATCCAAGCAGTATGTTTTGTGGGCGTGATGCTTTGCGTAATAAGTGGAAGCGTATCTTTTAGATGGCCTAATACGGGGGTATGTACTTTAATGTTTTTATTGATTTCGGATTTATCAATTTCAAGATGAATAATTTTAGCTTGCTTCGCATAACTTTTAATATCGCTGGTTACTCGGTCATCAAAGCGCATACCTATTGCAATGAGGACATCACATTCATTTGTTTTTTTGTTCGCTGCATAATGGCCGTGCATTCCGAGCATTCCCATATTAAGGGGGTGATGTGTAGGCATGGCACCTTTTCCTAACAAAGTCCAAGCAAAAGGAATATCGGCTTTTTCTAATAATTGTGATAATTCTGCCTCTGCATTGGCAAGCGTTACGCCTTGTCCAACAAGTGCAAAAGGTTGCTTGGATTGATTGATGAGTTTTACGCTTTCTGCTATCTGCGATTTATTTATTTCAATGATGGGATTATAACTGCGAATAAAATGACATTTTTTATGTTCAAACTCAAGTTCTCCCATTTGCGCTGTGCGTGTAAGGTCTATCATCACAGGACCTGGGCGACCTGTATTTGCTATGTAAAAGGCTTTTGCTATAATTTCGGGAATTTCTTGCGCACAAGTAATTTGATAATTCCATTTGGTTACGGGAGTTGTTATACCCATTACATCGGCCTCTTGAAAGGCATCTGTTCCCAATAAATGCGCTCCTACCTGCCCAACAATACAAACAAGAGGTGTGGAGTCAATCAAAGCATCGGCTAATCCTGTGATGAGATTTGTAGCACCAGGTCCACTGGTGGCAATACTTACGCCTGTTTTTCCACTCACGCGAGCATAAGCCTGTGCGGAATGGATTGCTCCTTGTTCATGTCGTGCTAAGATATGATGTAGTTTATCGGTATAATCATATAGTTTATCGTACACTAGCATAATTTGTCCCCCTGGATAGCCAAAAATAGTATCCACTTCTTCGCAGATAAGAGAACGTAATACAGCCTCTGCACCTATAATCGTTTTGCTCATTGTTGTTTATATATTTAGTTTCTTTGTTTTTAGTAAATCATGGCGATTAGTCTTGCATATGCAAGGAGTTGTAGGTAGCCTATTCAAAGAATGGCTACAAAGATAGTCTTTTGTTTTCAACCCTTAGAGCACATATCTCTAAAAGAATTAAATCATAAAAAAACGGTGTAAAGAGGACTTATGAAACACAACAAGCGAGGTCTAAGACCTCGCTTGTTATATGTTTCATAACTATTCTATTTTTAAGGCTACCTTATACAGCGCACCGAGAGATTGTATGCTGAAGATCCCCCCATAAGGCGACCTCCGCTAAATCCTGGCTGTATGCTATTGTAAAAATAATAGACCCAAATGTGACCACGGGAGGAGTCGACAGGTCCTGTTGCGGTGCTTCCGTCAACTCCAATATTGGCAAGCCCTATCATTGTATTAAGACCGCGATAATGGTACTTCAATGCGCCGGGGTTGCCGTATCCTGCAGGCAACAATGCAAATCCATATCTATCCGTTCCTGCGTGTTCTTGTCCAAAGTACGACCATATAGCCTCTGTATTTGTACTAACCAGATGGGTGGTATCGGGATACTTTATACTAGCATCGCCATTTGAGGGTAATTTGTCGCCCTTTAATAGTCTTGCAGGGGCAAGACTCGTGGCACTCAGATCTCTTAAAAGACAAGTATGCGAGGCATTTCCAAAAGTGCGGTGAACACACGCAGAAGTAGTTCCTGTTGCTCCTGTTTCTGAGGAATTACTACCATCTACAGGACAAAGACTCCCACAATTACGTTCTACTAAATTTGCCATTTTGCCCCAATCTCCTAATGTTGGATACAGCCATCCTTGAGGACAAACGCCGCGATGTTTACTAGCCGCCATATTCTCATGACCTGGAATATCTTTGGGACGACTTGCATCTTCTGTCCCTGTTGAAAAGCCATCTGTCGTAATAGCGACAAGTTGAGGATAAAATGCGCCATAGGTTTCACAAGCAATTTTTGGGGAAGCGTCTTCAGTTTTTAAATCAGCAAAACTTGCCGTTTCGAGTACGCCACTTGCAGGAAGAGCGGGGCCTCCTGGACAGGAATAAGAGCGAAAACGCTCTGTAGCACTTGTACCAGTATAAGTACCTGGTTTTGCATGCCAAACTAAAGGTTTGCTTGCCGTTCCTTGATAGTTTAAGTTTTGTGCCAACCACCAACGATTATCAGGCATACGAACGGTGCGATAATATTTGCAATCTCTTGCATCAATAATCCATGCTTCCCAGTTGCGTTCTCTGCTTTGACGACGATAGCAGGCTTGAAAGTCTGTGCCTTGTTGAGGGCAACCTCTCACAATATCTTTCGTGGGGTCAAAAATGCGGTCAGAACCATGCACCCCACAGCCTCTACATACCGTTGGATAAAGTTCTTCTTCTACGCTTACACGAATACTATCCGTTATGGCAATATCATCGCCGAGTTTGAAAGCGATATGATAAGCGGATTGACGCATATCATATATAAGAGTATCTCCTCGACGAAGTTTAGCGGCAGGTTCTGCATCAAAGGGCGCAACTTGACAAGTTAATGCGCCAGGGCCTCCATTAAATTCATTTTGATTATAAAAGCATTGGTCGCTTATCTTTTTGCCCGTGTACCAAACAGGGGTACTAATCACCTTAATGGGTTGACGACCAAGTTCGGTTTCATTGTGTTTAAGACGAAATGCCAAAGTATAGTTTAAACAACTCTTTGTTGAGGTAAGGGGGATGTTCGCAAACTCTACTAAAAGGAGTTTATTGACGAGGTCTGTATTCGTGGATAATATCGTTGTGTGAAAGGGCATTTTGGGTGCTGTTTGCCCCAATACGGCATTTGCTATAGTAAAAATACTGAATGCCATCAAAAGAAACTGTGTTTTCTTCATATTTTTAAGATATAAATGAGCAATAATTATTTTAATGGTGCAATACAAATTAATCAAGTGCGCAAAGATAATATATATATTTAATATATTGAAGATATAAATTTGACTTTATGCCTACTTGGGCTGTTCGTGGAGAACTTGCCCCTACCCTACGAAAACCGTTGAAAATGCTTGCCTTATTTTTTATATTCTTTTGTATTTGTGCTTTATGGTGAAGGGATACCGCCTCAAGTTCGGTATGACGAATGATAATTAAAAGGGGTATTGCAGAGTAAATGCACGCAATGACGTAGTTAAAGGGGCAAATATTCTCTAATGCTCTAAAAGCACAAAGCGCAGTATGTACCACATACTGCGCTTTGCTAAAAAAATATCTTCACTCTTTAAACTATAGTCCGCCTAAGAAAAAGTAAGTAACTAACTAATTAACATACAAAAAAAAGACTATGATCTAAACAGTGAAGATGTAGTAAAGTTTATTGGTCTAAGTTATATGAACGTACACAACGAAGGGGAAAAGCATATTGAGTCGCTTCAAAATTATGAATATGATAAAATCGTTGATTATAATTCATATAAACTGCCTCATCATACCCTCCGCCTGCAGTAGATGTCCTAAAATCTGCAGCATAACCAACGTTGGTATAATAATTGTAAGATGCTCCAGCATAGCCAAGTCTTCCACTTGGCAAGGTAGAGAAACCATAATAGTCTATAGGACGTGTACCATGTTGACGTTTTGAACCGATAGAGTACCATGCCCAAGTAGGTTTTGTGGCAGAAGAAAATACACTATCAATTGGAGATGACATACGGTCACTTAATGTACTCCGCAAGAATAAAGTAACATCTGTAAATACCGCGGAAGGAACGTGACTAGTTCCTACGCTGGAATTATGCAAGTGATGACAAGGTGCATCTTTTACACTATTTGCAGGCACTGCAGTTTGTGCCTTTGCATCATCTGTACAACCGGCAACTTTATTTATCATTACGGCAAAATCTTTACGACCTGGAATAACCCAGCCTTTTGGGCAAATGCCTTGTGCTATACTATAAGAATTTTCGGTCGTAATAGCATCTTGTGTTGGAGCGAGCCCATTAGGAGACATTGTTGTTGGAAGTCCATATACTGCGCCATAGGTGTTGCAGGCCTCTGCAATATTAGTTGGAGTATTTGGATTTGAAACCGTATTTCCAGAGTACCCTGGTCTTCCATTAAAACTTAATCCATTGGGGCAATAATAGCAACCTAAAATAGTAGGAGCGATTGTTGAATTTGCATTATTAATTAAATTCTTCGTGTAATTTAAATTTTGTGCCATCCACCAACGACCTTGTCCTTTGTTGTAGGAAGCAATGTGAGGCATTGCTACCATTCTATATATCTTACAATCTCGATGGTCAACCATAAAGCCCTCCCAATTTTTGGCTCCTCCTGTGCGTTTACTACAAGCCAAGAGGTCGTAGTTTACGTTCTTATATGGACAATCGGGATGAATGCTCGTGCTATCTACGATTACATCGGAGCCTGCTGCTCCGCAGCCTTTGCAAGAAAAATAGGTTTGGTATCTTGAAACTACGCGGATTTTGGCTTCATTGGCTGCTATCGTATCGTCATTGTTGAGGGCAAAGCGTAAACGATAACCTCCTGCCGTT
>JBOFDL010000039.1:0-8970 GCA_051646985.1 Bacteroidales bacterium
TAGCAACAGTATAAGCATCTCGCATTTGAAGTAATGCAGCCACTGTTGCTTTAACTAAATTATGAGGATTAGATGAACCTTTTGATTTTGCCAGGATATCATGAATCCCAACACTTTCAAAGACTGCACGCATTGCTCCTCCTGCTTTCACGCCTGTTCCAGGAGCAGCGGGACGCATAAAAACCTGAGCCCCACCATATTTCGCAAGCTGTTCATGAGGAATGGTTCCTTTATAAACAGGAACTTTTACCAAGTTCTTCTTTGCATCCTCTATACCTTTTGAGATGGCAACCGAAACCTCGTTTGCCTTTCCTAAACCATAACCCACAACTCCATTTTCATCTCCAACAACAACAATTGCTGCAAAACTAAAGTGACGACCTCCTTTTGTTACCTTCGTAACTCGTTGAACTGCGACTAATCTATCTTTTAATTCGAGATCTGTCGTTTTCACTTTTCTTATATTTGAATTCTCTGACATATATTTTTTTTAGAATTTTAATCCATTCTCGCGTGCAGCCTCTGCAACACACTTTATTCGTCCATGATAAAGATATCCATTGCGGTCAAATACGACCTCTCTAATTCCTTTTTCTAAGGAACGTTCAGCAATAATTTTGCCAACTATTTTTGCTGCTTCTTGTCCAGTTTTTCCCTTTATATCACTCTCTAACTTTTTCTCAATAGAATTTGCTTGTAATAAAGTAACTCCTTGTCCTGCACAAGCAGTATCATCTATAAGTTGAGCATAAATTTGTTGATTACTTCTAAACACTGACAAACGAGGTCGCTCTGCCGTTCCACTTATGACCTTACGAATACGATATTTGATAAGTTGTCTTCTTCCTGTTTTTGATTGTGCCATTTCTATTCTCCTTATTTAGATGCAGCAGATTTACCTGCTTTACGACGAATTTGTTCGCCCAAAAATTTAATACCCTTTCCCTTATAAGGCTCTGGTTTTCGCAATGAGCGAATCTTTGCTGCTACCTGTCCAATCAATTGTTTGTCGACTGAGGAAAGTACTAATTTTGGAGTTTCTCCTTTCTTTACAGCAACTGCTTCTGCTTTCACCTCTTTAGGAAGCATTATATGAATTTCGTGGGAGTAACCAAGACTAAACTCTATAACTTGGCCTTTAACTTCTACCTTATATCCAACGCCAACGAGTTCTTGAGTAATAGTATATCCAACTGATACTCCAATCACCATATTGTTTATAAGAGACCGGTACAGTCCATGCATTGATCGATGACGAGGTTGATCTGTAGAACGAGTAACTAATAATTGGTTATCCTCAACGACAAGTACAATATCCTTATCTACCTCTTGTTGTAACTCCCCAAGAGGGCCTTTAACCGTGACCACATTAAGTGGTGATACTACAATAGTAACACCTTGCGGCAGGTTTACAGGTTGTTTTCCAATACGTGACATTTTTTGTTTTTTATATTAAATTATTCTATGCAACTAAGATACATAACACAAGATTTCTCCACCAACATTTTGCAAGCGAGCGTCTTTATCTGTCATAATTCCCTTTGAGGTTGAGACAATAGCAATTCCCAAACCATTAATAACAGAGGGCATAGTAAGAACTCCTGCATATCTTCGCAAACCTGGCGAACTCACACGCTTTACATTTTTAATTGCGGGTCTCTTTGTTTCAGGATGGTACTTCAGTGCTATTTTAATGCTTCCTTGCGGAGCATCAGCAGTAAATTTATAACTAAGAATATATCCTTTTTCATGCAATATACGAGTTATTTCTTTTTTAACATTTGAAGCGGGTATTTCCACTACCTTATGCCCTGCCTTTACTGCATTGCGAATCCTTGTAAGAAAATCAGCTATTGGATCAGTCATTTGTTTATTTTTTTTATCGTTGCATTTGTATCAGGCAAATATTTTTCACAGCCTCAACTTCAACTAAAAATTATATTGTTATGTTAATTACTACCAACTTGCCTTACGAACTCCAGGAATCAACCCCTGACTTGCCATTTCACGGAAAGTAATACGGCTAATTCCAAATTGGCGAATAAATCCCTTCGGACGTCCTGTTATCATACAACGATTATGTAGTCGTACAGGGCTAGCATTTCTTGGCAACTTTGTTAATCCCTCATAGTCTCCAGCCTCTTTAAGAACTTGACGTTTTGCGGCATATTTAGCAACCATTTTTGCGCGTTTAACCTCACGCGCTTTCATACATTCTTTTGCCATTATTATATTATTATTTATTTACGTTCTTAAATGGAAGCCCAAAATAACGAAGTAAGGCATATCCCTCTTCATCTTTCAATGTTGAAGTAACAAAGGTCATTTCTAATCCCATGATCTTTGTTACTTTTTCAATGTCAATTTCAGGAAAAATAATTTGTTCTTTTATTCCTAAATTATAATTACCTCGACCATCCATTTTATCGTTAATTCCTTTGAAGTCGCGAATCCGAGGTAAAGATATACAAATAAGTCTTTCTAAAAACTCATACATTCTATTACCTCGTAAAGTCACTTTAACTCCAATAGGCATTCCTTTTCGCAACTTGAAATTCGATATATCTTTAGTTGCACGAGTAACAATTGCACTTTGTCCTGCAATCGTACTCAACTCTGCTTGAGCAAGTTCTACTATTTTTTTGTCAGTTGTCGCTGCTCCAACTCCTTGATTGATTACAATTTTTTGAAGACTTGGCACTTGCATTGCGGAAGTATAACCAAACTCCTTTACAAGGGAAGGCACAATTTGTTCCTTGTACTTTTTTTTGAGCGAAGGAATATATCCCTGACTCTCCATTTGTGGTTGTTTTTGTTTTGCCATTTTATTTTAACTCTTCTCCAGTAGATTTTGCGTAACGTACTAATTTTCCTTTTTCCCCTACTCTACGTCCAACACGAGTAGGTACACCGTGTTCATCATTAAGCATTACATTCGATATAGCAAATGCCGCTTCTTGTTTAATAATCCCCCCTTGTGGTTGTTTCGCATTAGGCTTCGTATGCTTTGAGACTAAATTAACTCCCTCTACGACAATTCGTCCATCGTGAATAAGAACTTCAAGAACTCGCCCTTTTTTCCCTTTATCATCTCCTGTAATAACGGTAACATTATCACCTTTTTTAACTTTTAGTTTCAATTGACCCGACATATTTTACTATTTTTTCAAATGTTTTTATCTTACAATACTTCAGGAGCAAGAGAGACTATTTTCATATAATTATCTCGCAATTCACGGGCAACTGGACCAAAGATGCGAGTTCCTCGAATTTCACCTTGTGCGTTAAGCAAAACACAAGCATTATCATCAAAGCGAATATATGATCCATCTGCTCTACGAATCTCTTTATTTGTACGTACTACCACCGCTTTAGAGACCGTTCCTTTTTTTGCATCTCCCCCAGCAGCAGCACTTTTCACACTCACCACTATTTTATCGCCTACTGAAGCATATCTTCTACGCGTTCCGCCTAATACTCGAATGCATAAGACCTCTTTGGCTCCACTATTATCTGCGACTAACAGTCTTGACTCTTGTTGTACCATAACTTATTTAACTTTTTCTACAATTTCGACTAATCTCCAGCGCTTACTCTTACTCAGAGGACGAGTTTCCATAATTAAGACCGTGTCTCCTTCACTACACTCATTTTTCTCATCGTGAGCCACAAATTTATTGGTGTGACTAATAAACTTCCCATAAATAGGATGTTTAACTTTCCGAACAACTGAAACAACTATAGACTTATCCATTTTGTTGCTAGTAACCACTCCAACTCTTTCCTTCCTTAGGCTTCTTTGTGTAATTTCCATATTGTTATAGATTAGGCTATTTATTTTGCGCACTAATTTCTCTCAGACGAAGAACTGTAAGCATACGCGCTATATTTTTACGAGTCTCCCTTATCTTATTTGGATTTTCTAGTGGAGATATGGCATGAATTAACCGCATCTTTACCATTTGTCCTTTTTCCAAATCCACCTTTTCTAAGATTTCCTTGGTGGTCATTTCTCTAATTTCTGCTAATTTCATAAGTACTTAGTCGTTATTCTGCTTTTTGAAATACATAATCCCTACGCACTACAAACTTTGTGCTCACGGGTAATTTTTGAGCGCCAAGGCGAAGAGCCTCCTGCGCTACTTCAAATGAAACTCCCTCAATCTCAAAGAGTACTCGTCCTGGAGTAACAGGAGCAACAAATCCTTCTGGAGCTCCTTTTCCTTTACCCATACGTACCTCCGCCGGTTTTTTTGTGATTGGCTTATCTGGGAAGATCCGTATCCACATTTGCCCTTCCCTTTTCATATAACGAACTATTGCCTGTCGAGCAGCTTCAATTTGCTTCCCAGTAATCCAACATGACTCCAAGGTTTTTATTCCAAAAGAGCCAAATGAAAGTTGACTCCCTCGTTGAGCAATCCCCTTCATTCGTCCTTTTTGAACTCGTCTGTGTTTTGTTTTTTTAGGCTGTAACATTCTTTATTTTCCTCCTTATTTTACTTTTTAGATGAACGTACTCGTCCTCCACGTCGTTCATCTAATCCTCCTCTACGATCCGCTCCAGATATATTTGATGAAACATTATTTGCAGCGATTCCCGTATTAGGAAGTAATTCTCGCTTACCATAAATCTCTCCATTACAAATCCAGACTTTAACTCCTAATAGACCCACCTTCGTTAAGGCTTCAGCTAAAGCATAGTCAATATCAGCACGAAAGGTATGTAAAGGAATACGTCCTTCTTTTATTGTTTCACAGCGAGCCATTTCAGCCCCTCCAAGTCGACCAGAAATTTGAACTTTTATACCTTCTGCTCCTAAACGCATTGTTGATGCCATTGTCGTTTTTATTGCTCTACGATAAGAAATTCGTCCTTCTACCTGGCGTGCTATATTATTTGCAACAATCAGAGCATCTAACTCTGGACGTCTTACCTCAAATATGTTAATTTGCACTTCTTTTCCTGTAAGTTTTTTCAACTCTTCCTTGAGCTTATCAACCTCTTGCCCTCCCTTTCCAATAATTACTCCTGGACGAGCTGTACTAATAGTTACTGTAACCAATTTTAAAGTTCGCTCAATAATAATACGAGATAGACTTGCCTTTGTTAAACGAGCTGTTAAATATTCGCGAATTTTTGAATCCTCAACCAACTTGGAAGCATACTTCTTCCCGCCATACCAATTTGAGTCCCATCCACGAATGATACCAATTCGATTACTTATTGGATTTACTTTTTGTCCCATACTTATTATGCTACTTTTTCAGTTACAGTTTCCTCTGTTTTATCTTGTTTGTTACTAAGCACGATGTTAACGTGATTTGAACGTTTTCGAATCCGATAAGCTCGTCCTTGTGGTGCTGGAGATATCCGCTTCAGCATACGACCTCCATCTACAGATATCTCTTTAACAAAAACCTGTCCTCCCTCTAAATCATGCTTATCTGATTGATTTTTAATTTCCCAATTTGCAATTGCAGACTTTATTAACTTTTCTAAATCAATAGAGGCATGCTTCTTTGAAAACTTCAAAATTCCCAATGCTTTATTTACCTCAACTCCACGAATCATATCCGCTACCAATCTCATTTTTCTAGGAGAGGTAGGACAATTGCGTAGCACCGCTCCCGCGATTTGCTTTTTTGTAGCCTTAAGTTCCTCGGCTCTTAATCTTTTTCTTGCGCCCATTATAAATATAGATATAAATTACAATTTACAAATTATTTTACCGATTACCCGAATGTCCTTTGAATGTCCGAGTTGGCGCAAATTCTCCCAATTTATGTCCCACCATATTTTCAGTAACATATACAGGAATAAATTTATTGCCATTATGTACAGCAATAGTATGTCCTACAAAATCAGGAGCAATCATACTTGCACGCGACCATGTTTTCACAACTGCCTTTTTATTGCTCTCGTTCATAGCGATTATTTTTTTGTCCAAACTTGGGGCAATATAAGGTCCTTTTTTTAACGAACGACTCATAGTTTTATATATAAATAAATATAATCTAATTATTTTTTTCTTCTTTCTACAATAAACTTAGATGTAGTCTTCTTCGGATTCCTAGTTTTTTTACCCTTAGCTAATAAACCTTTTCGTGAACGAGGGTGTCCTCCTGAATTTTTACCTTCCCCTCCGCCCATTGGATGATCGACAGGATTCATCGCGACTCCTCGGTTACGAGGCCGTCTACCCAACCAACGTTTACGCCCTGCCTTTCCATGTGATTCATTCTGAGCGTCTGGATTAGAAACTGTCCCTATTGTTGCACGACACGTAATCAAAACTTTTCGAGTTTCTCCTGATGGCAGTGCCAATAACGCATAGTTTCCTTCTCGAGATTGTAACTGAGCAGAAGTCCCTGCACTACGAGCCATAATGGCTCCCTGTCCAGGTGCTAATTCTATGTTATGCACAACTGTTCCCAATGGAATTTCTGAAAGGAATAAAGTGTTTCCAATTTCAGGGGCAGTACCTTTTCCTGATTGAATTACTTGTCCAATTTGTAAGCCAACAGGAGCTATAATGTAACGCTTTTCTCCATCCTTATAGACCACCAACGCTATGCGAGCATTACGATTTGGATCGTATTCAATTGTTTTAACTATTGCAGAGAAATTATCTTTACATCGCTTAAAATCAATTACTCGATACATTCGTTTATGCCCTCCGCCAAGATAACGCATAGTCATACGACCTTGATTATTACGACCTCCACTACTTTTTATAGGCTCAAGTAGTGACTTTTCTGGCACAACACAAGTTATTTCATCAAAAGTAGAAATTAACTTATGTCTAGTACCTGGAGTGATAGGATTAAATTTTCTGAGTGCCATAAGTTAAATATTACTGTAAAAATCAATTGTTTCACCCTCAGCAACTGTTACTATTGCCTTCTTACGATGAGTAGTTCTCCCACTCAAAACACCTGCTTTAGTGTAACGGCTTTTATTCTTTCCACGGCAGTTCATTGTATTAACATTCAAAACTTTTACTCCGTATAATTCCTCTACAGCAGTTTTAATTTCTAATTTATTGGCTCGAGGCTCAACGAGAAAACCGTAACGATTCAACTTATCGCCTTGAAACGTCATTTTTTCGGTAATTAATGGCTTAATTATTTGTGTACTCATAGTTTATATGCCTATTCGGCTCCTAAAATTTTGTGAACAATATCAATAGAGTCCTCAAAAAACAGCAAGTTATTTGCATTCATCACATCATAAGTATTTAACTCATTAGCAGTTACTGTTTTGACATGAGGCAAATTACGAGATGACAAATATACGTTTTTATTTGCTTCCGGAAGCACTACTAGTATTTTTTTTCCTATTAATTGTTGATTTTGCCACATCTGTAGAAACATCTTTGTTTTTGGAGTATCAAAAACTAAATTTTCAAGAATTCGAATATTATTGTTCGTCAATTTTTGCGATAATGCGCTACGACGGGCCAATTGTTTTTGTTTTTTATTAAGTTTGTGAGTGTAATCACGAGGAACTGGTCCAAAAACACGCCCACCTCCTACAAATAAAGGAGATTTTATACTGCCAGCACGTGCTCCTCCTGTTCCTTTTTGACGCTTTAATTTCTTTGTACTATAGTGTACTTCTGCGCGCTGTTTTGATTTATGAGTGCCTTGACGACGATTCGCTAGCGTTTGTTTTACATCTAAATAAATAGCATGCTCATTTGGCTCAATGCCAAAAACTGCATTATCCAAACTAACTTTCTTAGAGGTTTCTTTTCCCTCTATGTTATATACTGATAACTCCATAATAATTAATTCTCAATTAGCAAGTAAGAACCTACCGCTCCTGGCACCGATCCTTTTACAAGAATAAGATTACTTTCGAGCAAAACTTTTACAATCAATAAGTTAAGAACCTTAACTCGATCGTTACCCATACGACCTCCCAATTTTCGCCCTTTAAATACACGCGATGGATATGACGATGCACCTGCAGATCCTGGTGCTCGGAGACGATTATGTTGTCCATGGGTTTGTCCTCCCACTCCTGAAAATCCATGTCTTCGAACAACTCCTTGAAATCCTTTCCCTTTGGAGGTTCCAATGACATCAACCCAACCATTTTCCTCAAAAAAATCAACTGTAATTTGACTTCCCAGCGTCACCTCCATATCTTCCTTTCCAACAAAAACAGGGAACTCTACCAATTTTCGCTTAGGAGTTGTTCCCGACCTTTTAAAGTGCCCTAACAATCCTTTTGATGTTTTCTTTTCCTTTTTCTCGTCATAGGCAAGTTGCAAAGCAGCATAACCATCGGCATCAACGGTTTTAACTTGCGTAACTATACATGGACCTGCTTCAATCACGGTACATGGGATATTCTTCCCGTCTGCTCCGAAAACAGAAGTCATTCCAACTTTTTTTCCAATAATTCCTGCCATTTTTTATAATTAAAATAATCTACATTTATATATATTGTGCCAGCACCATCTATTACAATTATAGATTAATTGCAACTTCAATATTTTTTTTTAAAGTTTAGACTTTGATTTCAACCTCTACTCCACTAGGCAATTCTAATTTCATTAACGCATCAACCGTTTTTGGTGTAGTACTATAAATATCAAGTAGTCGTTTATATGTACTCAATTGAAACTGTTCTCGCGACTTTTTATTCACAAATGTTGCGCGATTCACTGTGAAAATTTTCTTTTGCGTAGGCAATGGAACAGGACCACTTACCATTGCTCCTGTTGCTTTCACAGTTTTTACAATTTTTTCTGACGACTTATCCACTAAGGAATGATCGTATGACTTCAATTTTATTCTAATCTTTTGACTCATAGGTGCGCAAATGAAATATTATTATTCGTCTAAATCTTGATCTATTTTACGTTTGCCTTGTGACTTTTCAATAATGTCTTTCGCTAATGTTGCAGTAACTTCTGCATAATGTGAAAATTCCATTGTTGAAGTAGCTCGACCTGA
>JBOFDL010000040.1:0-2647 GCA_051646985.1 Bacteroidales bacterium
CAGAATAAAATCGTAAAAAAAGGAGAAATAGGAACAAAATAGCACTTCTTCAGTTAATTTAAACAACTTCTTAAATAACTATTGTACAGACGCCACTACATTTTTATCAAGATACAAGCCTTTCTATTTCCCAAAAAAAATCCCTACCTTTGCCCTTCACCTCCTTATTTTCTCTTTATGCAAATCGCAGAAAAATTAATACAAACTTGTATAGCCACGCAAGCTACCTTCTTAGACTTAGGCAACTGTGGACTTACCCGCCTCCCCGAAAGCATCAAGCAATGTACGCAGGTAGAGGTGTTAGTGTTGAGTCGTAATTATTATGATAAAGATAAATGGGCAGAATCTCAAAATAAGGGAAAGAGAAACCTAATAAAAGATTTGGCAGGGCTAGAATACCTGAAAAAACTAACTGTGCTTTATGCAAATGAGAATAAAATTAGTAATTTAGCTGCTTTGGAAAATTGCAAAGAATTAAAAGAGCTTAGTCTTAATGATAATCAAGTTCAAGACATTTCTTATTTACAAAATCTAATTCAATTGAAAGAATTAAAACTTTCTTATAATCAAGTTCAAGACATTTCCTATTTACAAAACTTAACCCAATTACAAAAGCTTTACCTTTATCATAACAAAATACAAGATATTAGCCATTTACAACATTTAACCCAATTACAAATACTTGATATTTCCTGTAATCAAATACAAAATATTAGCCATTTACAACATTTAGCTCAATTAGAAGGGCTTGGACTTTGGGATAACCAAATCCAAGACTTACGCCCCTTAAAAAATGTATTACCAAAACTATTAGATTACTATTGGCATAACAACAACCTCCTTTGCCCTTCTCAATACATCGCAGACCAACTAGATAGAAAAGAACTCTACTCCTTCCTCACCCAACTCGAAACCTACGGGGAGCATGAGTTACGGGAGGCGAAGGTTTTGTTGATTGGACAGGGGCAGACGGGGAAAAGTTCGCTTGCTGCAAAGCTGAAAGATAAGGGGGCGGAACTTCCTACGGTTGATGATACTACGCGCGGCATTGTGATTGAGTCTTTGAAGGAAAAGGGCGTAAAGGGCAGGCTGGAGCTGCATCTATGGGACTTTGGTGGGCAGGAAATTTATCACCCTACGCATCAATTTTTCTTTTCTAAGCAGTCTATTTATGTGCTGGTGGACAATACGCGCACCAACAATGATACCTCTTTGCATGACAAAAGCTTTTCGTATTGGCTGCAAACGGCGGAATTATTAGGCGAAAAGAGTCCTGTTTTTATTTTGCAAAACGAAAAAGACAAGCATCAGAAAAGCCTTGCCGTTTCGCAAATCCAAGAGCGTTTTCCCAACGTAAGGGGTATTTACCGAACCGACTTAAAGGCATTGGACAAGGATTGGGCGAAGTTTAGGCGCGACTTGATAGAGGAGGCGGAGAAACTGCCGCATATCGGTACGATTTTACCTAAGAACTGGGTAAAAGTGCGCAACGAATTGAAAAAGCAATTAAAAAAGGGCAAGAATTTCTTGCGCAAAGAGGAGTACTTGACGCTATGTGAGAGGTTAAGCATTAAGGAGGAGAAAATGGCTTTGCTTATCAGCGAGATTTTTCATTATCTTGGCGAAATCCTTCATTTCCAAGACAACCTTCAACTGGAAAACTTGCTGGTGTTGAGCAATGTTTGGGTAACAACGGGCATTTATAGGGTCTTAGATGCCAAAACGGTCAAGGAAAAAGGGCGTTTTAACCTACAAGATTTGCAGTTAAAAGAGGTTTGGGGGCAAAAAGAATATAGCACTTGCAAGGGCGAATTGTTGGAGCTGATGAAAAAGTTTGACATTTGTTATGAGCTTCCGCAGCCATCAGAATACTTAGTGCCGCAACTTCTTTCCTTTGAAAAGCCGCACTATGAATGGAACAAGGAAGAAAATGTGCGTTTGGAATATCATTATTCTTTTATGCCCAAAGGCATTATCAATCGCTTAACGGTGCGTTTGCATCAGGCGATTGAGGATAGCAGCTTGGTTTGGAAGGTAGGCGTGATTTTGAAACAAGATGAAACAAGAGCCGAGATTGTGGAAGTTGCGGGGCAGGGGATTCTTCGGATTCGGATAGAAGGTAAATATAAAAGAGAGTTGATGTATTTGGTTGTGAGCGAGTTAGACACGCTTAACGCGGGCTATGATTTTGCCAAAACAGAAGAAGAAAAGCGAACAGGGAAGGCAAAGGTGGAGAAAAAAGTGGCGTGTAATTGCGAGAAATGCCGCGATTCTAATATTCCTCATTTGTTTTTGTATGACGATTTGACGGGCGCGAAAGATAATGGGCTGGAAAGCTTGCCTTGTATGCTTACCTTTAAGCCTGTGAACCTTGACAATTTATTGAATGGAACTTTTTTGCAGACAATAGAGGAAGTACGCTTGTTGATTGGAGAAGGAAAGTTGAAAAAGGTATTCGAAGTGCTAGAAAAACGGGAAGATATGCGCAAAAGGAATGATTTTACGGTGATACAAGGGAGGTTTAGCCGAAATGAAGCGGCAAAAAGAGAAGGCACTATTTCACATGAAAAGTATGAACAGGAATGTAATAAAATAGGGAAGGCGATTTTGGAGCATTTGGAATAATGAAGGAATGTCATTCAGCTGC
>JBOFDL010000041.1:0-1731 GCA_051646985.1 Bacteroidales bacterium
GCTTTTGCTTCTTTTTTATCAAAGTAAAAATTAGGCTCTTCTACTTTCCCTTTTAAATCGGACTCTACTAATAACCATGATAAAATGTTAGACGACTTATCATCAGCAAAAGAAAGAAGCTGGTCATTCACTACGGACAAAGAAAGCTGTGCAGGCATAGGCATACCGCGCTCGTCTTTTACGTTAATGGTCATATTTACCTTTTCGCGGGGCAAATATTTCTCTTTATCTGTTTTAATGTCAATAGATAATTGTTTATCGGCATTAACAAACACAAGTCTTTCGCATCTTTCAATGCCTTTGGAATCGAAAAGGGTAAGTTGTGCGACACCTGCGGGAATGTCTTGGGTCGCAAAAGTATAAGTATTCTCTCCTTTTTGCGCATTGATTTCGGCAGCAGCATAATTTTTACCGCGTAGATTCAACACTAAGCCAAGTTTCTCATTATCAGAACTATATACTTTCACTGTGAGCTTATTGTCCTTCATATTTTCACTCTTTATAACATAGCCTTTATCTAATGCAGTCGGTAAAGGATATGCCTCTGCAATGCCACGAGGTTCGCTAATGTGTGCTATATATACTTGTCCCGCTTTTGGGGTAAAAGCAAACGCACCCATTCCTTTGTGATAAGATGAGAGGCTGGCAACGGTGTTACCTGCATTATCCGTAATATATCCCTCAATGTCAGTAGGTTTGCCAAACTCATTCATTGCCTTGAAGCCTACGCGAGCAGGTAAACCTGTAACCAAATCACCACCTTCTGGATAAAAAGAGAGTTTAACGTTGTTCAATAAAATAGGCACTGCCCTAGAAATTGCTTCTGTTTGCCCTTGATAATCAATCATTACATTCAATAAACCATCAGCACTGGTCAAGTTTTTAGGTAAGGTAAAAGCAACGGAAGCATTTCCTTCTTTGTCAGTCGTTCCTTTTTGTTGAATAATTTGTTCGCCCTTAATGCTAACCGTATAGCTATAAGCGAAATTGCTTAATGGCTGATTCTCATTAGATTGTAGGCTTAAATCAGCACTAACATTAGCCCCTGCGCCGTAGCCATCTTTAGGAAAATCTAGTTTCATCTTCAATCTAGGCAATACTACCTCTTGAACAGTGATTTCTTTTTCAAACACAGCAGGTTCGCTATCGTTCATCATCCATTCGCTATATGCCCGAAGTTTATACAAGCCGCCAACAGCTCCATCTTCTATCAAAAAATCGCCTTGTGCTACGCCGTCTTTCGCCACAATCTTATAACTGCGCTCCACTGCCCCTCTAGGATTCAGTACTTCTACGTGAACAATGCCACTTTTATCAGAGGCTTTCAAATCGTCGCCATTTCTAAGGTAAACGGCAAACCAAACCGTTTCGCCTTGTTCGTATTGTGGTTTATCGCAATGAATATACACTTTATCTTCGCGGTTTGTAGTGTGGAACGCGGTGTATTTCTCAATGAGTTCCTTCAAAAAACCCTCCGCCAGCTTTACGGTAAGAGGAGAATGTTGCGCAATGGCAAAGGCTGAACATAAAATAAACGTGCAGCCAAGCAAAGCCATAAAAATCTGATGCTTAAATTTCATGATTGAATAATGATTAAATAGTAATTGATTTATGAAGGTAAGAGCAGGGGAAGGAAAGTTTTCCATAAAAAAGCAGATAAAAAAATAGTTGTTGTAAATTTATAGTGCGGAATGGGCATTTTTTTTATTCCTAGCGTAGGCTTTAAAGCCT
>JBOFDL010000042.1:0-3798 GCA_051646985.1 Bacteroidales bacterium
ATTACTTTGAGCCAAAGTAAAAAGGATATTCGGGAATTGTTGCCCTTGATGTTGAAAAATAAGAAACCTATAAGACAAGGTATGTATGATTTTAAAAGAGACCCTACTAAAGCAGAAAAAGATTCAAAACAAATTTATGGAGGTTTGCCCCTAAAAGATGAAAGAAGAAGCAATAAGAAAACGTATGGTTCTCATTTAGGTGAATTTATTGGTTTTATGGACGATAATACCCCTGTAAGGCTTGCTCAAGATAGCTTAAATCGAATGTCTAATCAAGCTGATAAGGTTTGGTTTAGAATGGATATAACAGTTAAAGATGTTAATAAAGCAAAGTGTTTAAGTGTAACTCCTGACCAAAAAGGCTACTGCGCTTACGATTTAGAAAGTGCAAAAGCTACCTTTACATGGTTTGTGATTACCAAAGTCATCAATGGACGCTATCCTTTATGGGCGAATCAGTACGATATATGGCAGCCAGAGCTATCAAAAATAAACGAAAAGGAGTGGTATTCCCTCTGTATTGCATACATTTTGGCAGAAAATAGGTGTATAGAAACGAAGTTTGAGGCAGATAATCCTGTGGTGGGTGCGCCAGAAATCCTTGTTCATAATCCTTTGAGTATGAATAATAGCCAGAATTTTTGGGGAAAAACGCTTTCTCCTTATCTAAGAGCAGCAAAAAGCAGCGATTTAGCAGATAATTTAGTCCAAGCGATTCAAAAGCTCTATCAATATTGGGCTACTGCGCATTGCAAAGGGCAGGTATTGTATCATGTAGGCTTGGAAAATGAGCCTTATTTCAAATACTTCGATTATCCAGATTACCTTACGGTAAATGCAGGCTTGATTCAAATCCGTAAATATGCCGAAATCCATCAACTTAGCGATTTGCAAAGTCATTTTGAGGAAATCAGCAGCCTTACTAAGCAGGTAAGAGAAAGGCTTTGGGAGATGCTGACGGTGGAAATGGGATATTTTGAGTAGAAAAATTGAGCGGGTTTTGCAAAACCTTATGCTTATACATAAGTCGGCAGAAACATAAGATGATACATTTTGCTCGCCAAAGAAGACGAACAGGCACTTGTGTACGAGCCTCTGCTTTTCAAAACCCGCCTAACTACACCATAAACAAGGTTTTCTTATATTTTAAAAAACAAGCCATTCCGTAGGAATCTAGGAAACGAACACCTGTAAACATTAATTTTCTAGATTCCTACGGAATGGAAATTCCCTAAGAACTTGCAAATAAATGCCAATGAAATACGCAATTTAGGCTATCATTCTTCGTCTTCCTCCTGCTCTTTTGGCTTTTTGAGCATAGGTTTTAGCTTCCTAAACCAAATTCTTTGTGTTTCAGTTTTGAAGAAAGTAGGGAGGTATTTGATATTTTCATACAGCATTTCAAAGAAAAGCTGTACATCATTTTTAGGCTTTATTTTCATTTCCTCAAAAACGGTTTTGAAGACAACTGTAGTTCCAATTAGCCCATTGCCTGATAAAAATTCCATAGTGCCTTGAATCTTGTTGGCGCGGTCTTGTAGGTTGATGAGTCCATTGCCTTTGCCTACGCTATTTTCGCCCAAGCCGCGTCCATCATCTTTGAAGCTGATACTCAAGGCTTTTTCGGGCTCATTCCACTCAAATAAAAGCAGGGTATTTTGGCATTTAGCATGTTTGATTGTATTATTCATGATTTCTTTGAACATCAAAGCAATATGCCTTTTTCTGTCCATAATCAAATTATAGGGCTTCATATTCTCATGTATGCCTTCTACCCTAAACATAATCCCCGAATTGTCAAACAATTGGTCGCCAAAGTCTTTGAGCATGATGGACATATCATAAAGTGAATCTTTTTTGGGGTCTAATACCCACAGCAAATCCTTCATAGAAAGATAAAGCGAATTGGAGGTATTGATGATTTTTTCGAGGTGAGGAGCGACCTTTTCATTGTCGCCAATAGTGCGTTTTACCACATTGGCAAAGAGCGAAATGACCGTAAGCTTATGCCCAAGCTCATCATGGAAATCGGCTGCTGCATTTTTACGCACCCTATCCATATCAGTTAGTCGTCTTATTTTTTGCTGCACACGATACTGGTGAATCAACCAAAGTATCAAAGCGATACTTGCCATCACCATCAGGTAAAACCAAGTGGTATTCCAAAAAGGCGGGTGTATAGTGATTTCCAAAGTATCCCAATTGGAGTAGCGAATCCCCTCTGGTGTGATACCTGTAACCCTAAAGGTATAATTACCTGGTTCAAGGTTGCTATAAGGCACTTGAGGTGAGGTTTCGGAGGTAGTCCAACGCGGGTCAGTGCCCCCATCACCCGATTTGGTGAGCTGGTAGGCATAGCGCAAAGTTGGGGCATTGCCCGTATATTGCACCCCAATGAAGTGTATCAAAAAGGAGTTATCAAAATAAGAAACTTCTATTTTTTTATTTTTTTGATAAAGAATGTCATGTTTTGCCCCATTTTTATCCGTATATTCTGTAATCCAAACTTTAGGCGAAATAGAATCTGCCCGAATTTGGTCAGCAAAAAAGCGGGTATAACCATTAATCCCACCAAAAAGCATTTGTCCATTGGGGCTTTTGCTTGCGGCATCTTGGTTAAATTCATTGCCCTGTAGCCCATCATACAAATCAAAATTATCGAAACGGTGTGTGATGAGGTGGAAGCGATACAAACCCGCATTTGTGCCTAGCCATAAATGGTGCTTTAGCGAGTCCTCCAAAATGCTGTAAACGGTGTGGCTGGTCAGCACCTTATTTTTGGTATAGTGCGTAAAGCTGATTTTTTGCTTTTCGTCTTTTATCATGACCAAACCTGCTCCTGTTCCAAGCCATATATTTCCTTTATAATCTTCATGAAGAGAAATGATGATATTGGAATGTAAACTATTGGTATCTAGGCTATTATGAATAAAATATTCTGGTTTTATTTTATAAATATCTTTGTTTGGTTCTTTTACATTTCGCATCAAAATCAAGCCCTTGTCTGTACCTACCCAAAGACGGTCTTTTTCATCTCTACAAAGACTCAATACTTTTCCCTGATTTCCTTTAGGAATAAAGCTGGAATCCAAAGACATTTTGGTATGAGGATTCAGAATATTGAAGCCTTTTCCTGTACCAAAATAAAGATAATGCTCACTATCTTGATAGATTTTATTTACAGTTTTTTCAGATTTAGTGATAGGGGAGGGGACAAGTTGATGGGGGCTATGCCCCTGTCCCTGCAATTGATACAGGGCATTGTTTGTAGCTAACCATAAATTTTCCTTACGGTCTTTATAAATGGCATTGACGCTTACTTTTGCATTACTATTTTCGGGGTTTGTAAGCGGATAAAAATAATAATGTGATTCATCAGCATTGAATTGGAGCAAACCTTTTTCTGTCCCTACCCATATATTCGTTGTATCGCCGTAGAGGCTAGTGATATTTGGGTTGCTTAGTTCTGTTACTGTTTTGAATAAATTAGTGAAAAATCGGTGAGAAATAAGGTTAATGCGCTTCAGCCCACCAGAAGCTACGCCCATCCATAGCACATTAGGATAAAATCTATCTTCAAAAATAATATCAATCCGTTTATTACGAGGCGAGTCCATATCTTTAGGCGTAAATAAATCCCTTTGATATGGCAATTTATTCAACATCAAACCATACAATTGATTGCTATTAGTACTTATCCACAATACATTATTATTATCCGCATAGACTGTTTTGATAGAAGTATTCGGATTATCAAATTTTTCATTGATAAAAGCAATTAATTTATTGAGGTCTTTG
>JBOFDL010000043.1:0-5893 GCA_051646985.1 Bacteroidales bacterium
AATGAGGATTGGATTACTCTTTGGTTCTTTTAACCCTGTGCATCTTGGACATTTAATGTTGGCAAATTATTGTATAGAATATTCACCTATTGATGAATTATGGTTTGTCATAAGCCCTCATAATCCTCTAAAGCACACACAAGATTTAATGTCAAAAGACTTACGATTAAATTTACTCAAAATTGCCATTAAGCATCACCAATTACCGATGAAAATTTGCGACATAGAATTCTCCTTACCTACACCCTCATACACTATTGACACAATGAGAAATTTAACCACGCAATACCCCCAACATGTATTCTCCATAATTATGGGAGGTGATAGTCTAGCAAATATGGAAAAGTGGAAATTTTACAAAACACTGCTTTCAACCTTTCAGTTCATTGTGTATCCAAGAAGAGGATATGAAGCACAAATTTCTCTAAGCCAATGCAATATAATGCAAGTAAATGCGCCGCACATCGAAATTTCATCAACATTTATTCGAAAGGCAATGCTAGATGGAAGGAATATGAGTACCTTTGTTCCTGTTGGGACATACCCAATATTAAAAGAAATACTAAATAACTAAAAATATTTATTTTTATGAAGGTTAATTTATTTTTAATGATTGTTGTTGTTATAACTATTACAAACTGTCACCAAAGCAAATCACCCGAAGCCATTCGTGCAAACCTGAAATTTTGTGAAAGCGTGCGTGTTTATAACGGAGGCTTGCTGATTAGCAATTTTGGAGGTTCGGAACTTAACCCATTGAACTCAGAGGGAAAAGGATATATTAACTATTGGAAAAATGGCGAAATGCAAACCTTTATTCATGCCGATGGAAATTTATCTGCACCAAAAGGTATGGCAATTAGCAATAATCGTTTGTTTATTGCAGATGTTAATAAAGTCGTAGTTTACTATCTTAATGATCTAACAAATGCGCCTGAAGTAATTCTGTTTCCAGAGGGAGAATCATTTGTAAATGACATCGTTATTGCAGGGAATACAATGTTAGTTTCGGTAACTAACACAGGAAATATTTATTCATTGGAAATCAAGGACTTTAATATTATTATTGAGAATGAACTAACTTGGTACTGTAAAGTGCCCGGAGCAAACGGATTGCTATTAGTGGATAATATACTTTATATTGCATCATACCCAGCCGATGGCACAACTAAAGCAGAGAATGTGATTTACAGCATTGCGAATCTTTCTGCTCCAGAGCCTAAGCCTATTACTGCACGCATCGGACAGTATGATGGATTAGCAATTTCAAAAAATAAAAAAACGCTATATTTTACCAATTGGGTAAATGGCGAGATAGGAGCATTGACATTAGCTGATGGAAAAATAACTATATTTTCTACTCCAGAAGTTCTTGGAGGACCTGCCGAAATAGATATTTTAGACAATGTCCTTTATGTTCCAGACCTAGTAAACAGTACAGTTTGGCAATTTCAGTTATAATATGAGTGAGTTAATTTAAAGTCTTTCTAAAACAGACTCTATAAAAACAATTACACAAATTATTATAACTACACATTAACTTGATTGATTTTGAGAAAGTTACATATATCTGTGCTTTATCTAGACAAGTATTCTTTCTTTTATTGAGAGCAATTTATCATAGAAAATCTGCATCGTGTCAATACTCATTACTGCTCCAACCATTCTAGAACTTGCGCCTATAGAACAGGGACTTAAAGATATACTTCAAATTGATTTTCATACTACAGGAATAGGTTTACTCCCAACAGTATATAATCTTTCAAAGATACTGTGTAAAAAAAAGTATAGTTATATTTTTCAAATAGGAATTGCGGGAACATTTAATCCATCTCTTTCCTTGGGAAGTACTTGTATTGTAGGCAGTGAACAATTAGCACATCAACTCTTGGAGGATACTATCGGAAATGTATATCCACTACCCCCTATGCTTACAATAAATACACCCTTAGATTGCCCTCTAATAAAGCACATACATCTAATAGAGAATATACCTATTGTAAGGGGATTAACTGTAACTATTTTAACTGAACAAAAAGCAAGTATTTCTCAACGCATTGTACGATATTCTTGCGATATCGAGACAATGGAAGGTGCTGCATTTCATTATGTATGCTTGCAAGAGAACGTGCCATTTATACAAATGAGAGGAGTTTCCAATAAAGTGGGATGTCGTAATAAAGCAGAGTGGAAGGTAAAGGAGGCCTTAAATGCGATTGCCATCAATTTAAAACAAATTATAACACATCTCCCCTGCTTATGACACTTGCGTTATCGCCTTGTCCAAATGACACGTTTATTTTTCATGCTCTACTACATAAAAAAATAGATACAGAAGGGTTGTCCTTTGAGGTAAAAATGCTTGATATTGATGAATTAAATCGTCAGGCTCAAAAAGGAAAAACAGATGCAATCAAAATTAGTTATGCCATCTACCCCAACATTCATAAACAATATCGCATACTTTCATCTGGTAGTGCTTTGGGCTACAACAGTGGGCCATTATTAGTGTCCAAGACTCCAACATCTCTTGAAACTAATAGCCGTATTGCTATACCTGGAAAAAAAACAACGGCTGCACTTCTTCTACAAATGTTTTATCCTCAATTTTTCAACATTCATTCCTGTTTGTTTTCTGTAATCCCCAATTCCATAATTTCAGGTATTTATAATGCAGGATTACTAATTCACGAAGCTCGATTTACTTATGAACAAAAAGGATTACACCTTATCGCTGATTTAGGAAAACTTTGGGAGCAAAAATTTAATCTTCCATTGCCCTTAGGAGGCATTGTCATCAACAGAAATCTAGCCATAGACAAACAACTTCAATTTGCTAGAATTATGCGTAGAAGTGTAGAGTACGCATTAAAGAATCCAATCGAAAGCCGTACATTTGTGAAACACTATGCACAAGAACTAGCAGACAATATTATTGAATTACACATCAATATGTTTGTAAATAAATACACTATTGAACTTGATCAGAAAGCAAAAAAAGCCATACAAATTTTATTGCAACAAAATTTTAGTTCGAATAAAAATGATGTTTTTTTTTAACACCCATTAATCAATAACTCCATTTATGATAGTAATAACAGGTGCTGCAGGTTTTATTGCAAGTTGTCTTGCCGGAGAACTCAATAGAAGAAATTATAAAGATTTAGTCTTAGTAGATAATTTTTCGCATACTGATCGCAAGGCTAATTATGAGAGAAAAAACTATATTGCTCTTGTCAACAGGGGCGAATTTCTAAGTTGGCTTAAACAGCATCACTCTCAAGTGGAATTTATATTTCACTTGGGCGCACGCTCTGCAACAACTGAAAGCAATATTGAAATTCTCAATGAATTAAACGTGCACTATTCTCAGAATTTATGGAATGCTTGTGTAAAATATGGTCTGCCTTTGATATATGCATCTTCGGCAGCAACCTACGGCTTAGGGGAGTATGGCTACAGCGACAAACACGATATAGTGGAAAAATTACAACCATTAAATCTTTATGGAAAGTCAAAAAATGATTTTGACAAATGGGTACTTACGCAAGAATATAAACCATTTTTTTGGGCTGGGCTTAAATTTTTTAATGTATATGGCCCTAATGAATACCATAAGCATCGAATGTCATCGGTGGTGTTGCATGCATTTGAACAAATTCAACAAACAGGATCGATGAAACTCTTTCGCTCTCACCACCCGAACTATATTGATGGCGGACAAATGCGCGATTTTGTATATATAAAGGACTTATGTGATGCAATGATTTTTTTAATGGAGAAACGTCCCTTATCAGCGCTGTATAATATGGGTACAGGCACAGCACGAAGTTTTTTAGATCTTATACACAACACTTTTAAGGCCATGCAGTTACCCGAAAAAATAAACTATATTGATACGCCTATTGATATAAGAGATAAATATCAATATTTTACTCAAGCTGATATGCAAAAATTACGCAGAGTCGGCTATACTATGCCATTTACTAGTTTGGAGGACGGTGTGGCTGATTACGTCAAAAACTACTTATTGCAAAAGGCCTATATATAGAAATTGCAAAATTTCACTACCTTTGGCTTGCATTTTTTTTACTTTCCACAATGAATGAAAAAGTATTTATTCTTGAAGACATAGAACCTCCCGTCTTTTGTGGCATCAAGGATTGTAATATTAATATGCTTATTACAATCTTTCCAAAATTAAAAATAGTAGTCCGAGGAGGGGAGATTAAAGTTTTGGGAAGTAAAGTCGACATTCAAAGTTTTGAGAAATTACTACTTATTCTGACAAAATATTATCACAAATATGGACGTTTATCAGAACAAATTATTGCTGATTTGAGCAATGGCATAAATCGACAGGACACTACGGATTCAAACATTATTGTATATGGCACAAATGGAAGTTTGATAAGAGCGCGCACACCACGTCAACAACAGTTAGTTGAACAGTATAAATTATGCGATTTATTATTTGCTGTAGGGCCTGCAGGGTCTGGAAAAACTTATACTGCTATAGCACTTGCAGTCAGAGCACTTAAGCAACAAGAAATCCGAAAAATTATTCTTACTCGTCCCGCCATTGAAGCTGGTGAACGATTAGGATTTTTGCCTGGGGATATGAAGGAGAAACTTGACCCATATTTGCAGCCCCTGTACGATGCTTTGCATGATATGCTACCTGCAAAAAAACTCGAAAAATATATGGAAGATAATATTATCCAAATTGCACCTCTTGCATTTATGCGAGGTCGCACTCTGGATCATGCATTTGTAATACTTGATGAAGCACAAAATACAACATTTCCACAAATGAAAATGTTTCTCACTCGTATGGGGAAAAATGCCAAATTTATTGTAACAGGAGATATTACACAAATTGACTTGCCGCACAAAAATGAATCCGGACTTAAAAAAAGTATTGATATGCTTCAAAAAATTAAAGGAATTGCAACCGTGCAATTTAACAAACAAGATATTGTTAGACATCCCTTAGTCAGTAAAATTATAACCAAATTTGAAAAAGCATCTTTATAAAAAACTAACATTATTCTATTATGAATACTTCAATTACTGCAACACAATTTGATTTCCCTAAACAAACGCACTTTTACAAAGGAAAAGTACGTGATGTATATACGGTGAATGACGATTTATTGGTAATGATTGCAACAGATCGTATATCGGCATTTGACGTTATCTTGCCCAAAGGCATTCCCTATAAAGGGCAAATATTAAATCAAATTGCCGCAAAATCCTTAGATGCAACAGAGGATATTTGCCCAAGTTGGAAGATTGCCTCACCCGATCCTATGGTTACAGTTGGGTACAAATGCAAGCCATTTTCCATTGAAATGATTGTTAGAGGGTATCTATGTGGCAGTGCTTGGCGTGCTTATCAAAATGGAGTTCGTCAAATATGTGGAGTACAATTACCTGATGGAATGCGTGAGAACCAAAAATTTTCGACCCCAATTATTACACCCACGACAAAGGCCAAATTAGGATTACATGACGAGGATATTTCCAAGGAAGATATTTTAGAAAAAAAACTTATGAGTGAGGAGGATTACAAGTTATTAGAACAATATACACTTGCACTATTTTCTTGTGGCAGTGAAATAGCAGCACAGCGCGGACTGATATTAGTTGACACAAAATATGAATTTGGAAAACGTAATGAAAAAATATATTTGATTGATGAAATTCATACGCCTGATTCATCTCGATATTTTTATGCTAATGGCTATCAAGAACGATTCGATAAAGGAGAGGTTCAAAAACAACTCTCAAAAGAATTTGTGAGAGAATGGCTTATGGAGAACAATTTTTATGGGCAACCAGGACAGTGTGTGCCCATAATGACGGAGGAAATAGTAAAAAGCATTAGTTC
>JBOFDL010000044.1:0-2461 GCA_051646985.1 Bacteroidales bacterium
AATGTATCCCAATGATGTAATAAAAAGTTATGCTAAAAAACATTGGTGGACTATCCACAAAGTTGAACGCAGAGTTACCGCAGCAAAGACTAACCGCAAACAGCAAGAAGAGTGGATGGTGGTAAATTATAAGATTTAAGTGGCTACCAGATATCATTCAAATATTCAAGTGATTTTTCCATATCTCCATAGAGGACATGGGCATACACAAGAGTTTGCTCAATCTTCGCGTGTCCAAGAAGTTCTTGTAATGTTGCTAATTTTTCTCCATTTTGATGGAGAAAATTAGTGGCAAATGTATGCCTACCACAATGGAATGTCAATTTCTTTTGCAGACCTGCAAGTGATATGATGTCTTTCAAAAAGGCATTCGTTTTTTGATTACTTATTACTCTGAATATCTTCTCTCCTAATCTTGCATTTGCGTCATTTATGAGTTCTTCTACGCCTTTAGTAAGGGGAATTTTAACGACTTTGCCTGTTTCATTTTTTGTCTTCTGCATTTGTAGTACTATAGTTCGTCCTACAATATTGCTATGTGAAAAGGCTTGTACGTCACTAAAACGTAATCCAGTTAAACAACTGAAAAGAAAATAGCGTAATACATTTTGGAGAGATTCGTGAAGTTTCCTACTTCTGTACAATGTAATTAATGCAACAAGTTCCTCTTTTGTGGCAAATTCCCTATTTGGTATAGTGCAGCGTGTTTTTACTTCTGTAAATGGATTTGCTTTTGCAAGACCCTCCTTTATTGCACGAGCGTAATAAAATTTAGCGACCTTAAAGGTATTTGATATTCCAGAAGGAGAGTTGCGACGTTCACTTTTGCACCATCGTTTTAAACGTGTCAAAAAATCCTCTGTAATATCTGCAATATAAGCGTTTTTTGAAAATTGTTTTATTTTTTGCAATTGGTAAAAATGTCTGCGATATGTTCCATTCGATATATCATGCCTTCGTGCATTTAGTTTGGCTACTGCGTAATCATAGAACAGAAAATTTTGTGTGTAATTATCGTATTCTCTGCGCAATAAGTCGGGAGTTAAGTCCAAAAAGGTAAGCCTATACCTCACAAATATGTCACTAATTCTTGCGATGCAGTTACTAATAATCAAATTCGCATCCTTAATACTCGATGTTCTACCTCGGAGAATATTCCTATTAAAATCAATCTCCTCCCACGCAGCACTCACTCCCGTGCTAAATCGAATAGGCTTGCCGCATATCACAGTTGCCACATAAACGGAATAAGTATTATCCGACTTTGGCTGTCGCTTATTGGCATATAAAGAAATTTTGTTCATTTCGAAGTTTTAACAATTATTTCACACTTTGGCATACCCCTAAAAAGCCAATGCCCGCTTAAAAAGCGGGCTTTTTTAATTTAGAAGTCTTTACTTCTAAATAATCAGCACTTAAAATACTGATTCTCTTTATCTTGCAGTTTAATTTACTGCATTTTGGTGACCACGGAGGGATTCAAACCCCCGACCTTCAGAACCGGAATCTGACGTTCTATTCAACTGAACTACGTGGCCTTTTTTCTCTAATGTAAACTCAGAATTTGATTAAGATCAAATTTATTTCGATAATCCTGCATTGCTCTCCGAATAATTTCACACGCCTCTTCAATGCCGAATATATGCGTAATCTCACAGTTTCTTTTTTCTCCAGGAATATCCTTATACGTCAAAAAATAATGCCGTAATCTATCCAAAATCCCCTTTGGACAATCCGTAATATTTTGATAATAGCCAAACACAGCATCACCATATAGTACGGCTATCAACTTATCATCTGCCTCTCCATTATCCAGCATTCTGATTCCTCCAATTGGGCGAGCACGTACCAATAAATCTCCGTGCGTAATATCCTTCTCCGTCAAAACACAAATATCAACTGGGTCACCATCTCCTCGAATGTCAGTTCGCCCAGTTTTTTCACAACAAAATTCAGCAACTAATTCTCCACTATAAGTTTGAGGCAAAAAACCATAAAGAGTTGGTGCGACATTCGAGAACTTTTGAGGACGATCTAAACTCAAATACCCAGAAAGTTTATCAATCTCATATTTTACAGTATCAGAAGGAACAACCTCTACGAAGGTAGTAACAATTTCTGGAGCATCATCACCTAAATGTACACCATGCCACGGATGTGATTTATAGCGCATTGCCATTAATTTTCCAAAGGGCAAATCCATATCTTAATTCTTAATAATTCAAAACATCATATCTATAATGCAGGCAAAATCTCTTCAAGAGAAATCCCTCTTGAGCCCTTCACAAGTATCATCTGATTACAAAGAATATGCTCTTTTAAATAAATAAGTAAGTCTGCACTATTAGTAAAACTTAAATATGAAGTTCCTTTTGCCGCAATACAGAAATTAGCCCCTACCACCATCACATTTTTAATCCCCAAATCTCCAATTACAGATAGCAACTCCTTATGTTCCTTC
>JBOFDL010000045.1:0-5705 GCA_051646985.1 Bacteroidales bacterium
GGAATGAACTGAGCTATAAGCGAAACAACTATATTAGATAAAATAAGTACTGCTAAAGTTGCAATTCCCATACCCAAACCATTAAAGGCGGATGTAGTAGTTGCCAAAGTTGGACACATACCCAACAGAAGGACAAAAACGGGATTTTCTTTAAAAATCCCTTTTGTGAAATCGCTTATCTTCATAATATAATATTTTATTTTTGTATGAGATTAGGTTGAACTCTCACTACATCATAAGCGCGTTGTACTGCTTCGCAAAATGCTCTAGAACTGATCGTTGAAGCAGTAATAGCGTCAACATCTCCTCCATCTTTTACTACAGTTAACTTGGATGTCTCAGGGTGTTTGCCTATAAATTGTGAGGTAAAGACCGTTTTTTTTCCTTCGACTTGAACCTCTATCATTTTTGCTCCTAAACCTGGAGTTTCATTCTGCTCAACTACACTAATACCACTAATCAGTCCATTAGGCAAAAAGCCCACCATAAGTTTAATTCTTCCACTAAATGCATTATCACTAAAAGTCTCTACCGCAACACCAACTAACTTTCCTTTGAGGCTAGCAGGATACAAAAATAATGAGTCCCCATCTGAGAATATGGAGATTTTCTCATTACTTGGCACATTATCAAATGTTGGCACAACAATTGCAATTGCATTATTTTTTTTTTTGATTTTTGCATGGACAATTGTGTCTTTTGTAAGACTATAAACTCCAACTACGCTTGCGGATGCAAGCAGAGTAACAATCCCAAGTGTTATAACTAGATTAATAAGTGTCGATTCTCTCGCCATAAAAAAATTTAAAAAATGGATAGTATGATAATAAATCCTTTATTTTTTGACAACTCCAAAGCGTCTAGGTTTAACGTATCGATTGATAAGTGGTACTAATGCATTCATTATCAAAATAGCAAATGAAACGCCCTCTGGATATCCGCCAAAACAACGTATAACTACTGTAATAACTGCAATTCCAATGCCAAAAAGAATTTGACCTTTTGAGGTCATTGGAGACGTAACATAATCTGTTGCCATGAAAAATGCACCTAACATTAATCCACCTGTTAGCAAATGAAGACTTGGTGAAACACAAAAGCCTGCTAAATGTAAAAGAGTAGTAAATGCAAAAGTAGTCGCCAAAATAGAGATCGGAATATGCCATGTAATAACACGTCTTAACAATAAATATATCCCTCCAAGTATGAGAGCGACTGCCGAAATTTCACCCAAAGAACCTCCTATATTTCCAAGTAGTAAATCTAATGAAGAGATCTCACTCAGCGCACCATCCTTCATCAATGCAAGTGGTGTTGCTCCAGTTAGAGCATCACTATTAGCATTCATATTTGCAATATTCCAAGGCATCAGCATTCTACTTAATAGCGGTTTAGGCCAAGTAGTCATGGGTACAGGGAAAGATATTAGCAAAAAAACTCGCCCTACAAGAGCCGGATTAAATGGATTTTGCCCTAATCCCCCAAAACTCATTTTACCTACTCCAATAGCAATAAGTGCACCTAAAACAACCATCCAAACAGGCAAATTATTTGGCAAATTAAATGCCAATAGCACGCCTGTTAAGACTGCCGACAAATCACAAATAGATGAATTTACTTTAAGTAAATATATTTGAATTAACCATTCAAATATTACACATGAAATGATTGCAACTATCGTTATAATTAATGCACTAATTCCAAACATATAAACAGATATTAGCATTGCCGGCAAAAGAGCAATCAACACATCACGCATTAATTCTTTCGTAGAAAGGGAACTTTTAATATGGGGTGCAGGAGAAACTACTAACATTTTTTTTACTGTATTTTTTTGTCATTGGAATAAAACTAGTCACAAATGTCAACAAAAGCAATTGTTCTATTAAAAATTTAATTGATTAAAAAAAAACTTACCTTTGAGGAAAAAAAAGCCTGCCAATTCTTTTATTGACAGACTCTATAAAATTATACATGATCAAAGACAATATATAAACTATCAACATAGTATAGACCTATTTTACCGATCGCACTGGCACTTCTATAACTTTAGAAAATTCTCCTTGATTATTGATAGAGGTAACATATAAACGACGGAACATAAGTTTATGCTCATTAGTAATGAGAGCTTCGTTCATCCAAAGAATATCCATACTTCCATCTTCATTCAGGACATAATCTATTGCAGGATTTTGCCCATAAACTCCAACAGGACTAAATTGTCCACTAGCAGAACCCGATATTGCTGGCACAGTTTTTGCCGCCATTGTTTTTAGCGGAATAGATTTTGTTAGATGTGCTGCCTTAAAGCCCGAAGTCTTAAAAGTATTTAAATCTAGTTCATGATACACCAAAACTGTTTCATTTGGAGTAATCCATTTTGCCTTATCCCCATATGATAAGATTGAGACAGTATGATAAATTTCAGCTCCAGGAACAGAGTCTTTTTGTACAATTCTATTTGTCTCTCTATCATAAATACAAAATACCGTTTGCTGCAAAGTAGTAGCTGCATTATTATAATTATAACCCGAATAGGTTAGCCATGCAACCAAGACTTCATTCCCAAAAACAGTCGTTTTAGGAATTGCTCCTGTAAGTCCTGTTTTTTTTGCATAACCCGAGAGATTAATTGCCGAAGGCGATACTCCAAGTGAGCCATCCTTAACAACTGTGGCACTTTTAAATGGAGTAATATCAAGCAAGACATTCTTTGTATATCGATGACCGTCCGTTGCATCACCTGCTGCATTCCAAATAGAAACACTGAGAGGAGCATCAGCACCAGATACATAAGAATAGCATGGCGTAGAGGTATCAGGTAAAAAACTTTGAATGAATTTATTATCATAAAATGGTGTTAATATCGTACTTGCAACATCTCCATTATCAAATACGGCTATATCTCCTATACGGGTACGAGTAGAATTCCCACCATAACCGGTATTTGATTTTGGTGGACGAACTATATATGCTGAAAAAACATCCTCTTTACTCTCTAAACTTACGGTCGCAATCCCCATTGCTCTTGGGTAAGCATCGCCATGTTGCATTTGATAAAATAGATTGGTGGCTTTATGATAGATCACTCTCTGATCAAAACTGTGAGAATAAGTATGACCACCATATTTGAACTCAAATCTTTCTGCAAAAGCATCATTGTCATTATTAAGCACATCAAAAAAAGAGTATTGATGTCCTAATCCGGTATAACATGTAAGTACTGCAATTTTATCCATTTTTGAATTATAGGCTAACCTCCCCGATCCAAATCCACCAGGCTTTCCTGCTTCTGTTGCTCCTCCATCTTGGCTATTTGCTCCGAGCAAACTGCGATCCGCAATAAATCGCCCATTTGCGTCACATTTTGATATTCTTAATTCAGCATTATCATGTGCGTTATTTTGGCGAATCAAAACAATGTAATTTCCTTCTTTATCCTTTGCAAATCCGAGTATTCCAAGTGCTCCTCTAGTTCGGATTAAAGCATCAGGTTGGGAAGTTTGAGGAGTTGTATCTGTAACAGGAGGACGCTCCACATTATCAAGATCTCCATATTCTAATTGATCAAAAATTTCACCTGGCTTTAATGCGTCTCCACAAGAAGAAACCAATAGTAGTATAAAGACTATAGATAAAATTATATGGCTGATGTTTTTATAAGGGCTATGTTCTTGCATATCCAATTCCTAATGTTTTTTTTTGTAGGTTGAAGAAGAAAACATGAAAAAAACACTCCAAAGCGTGAGAGTTCTTATTTAGAAATTTATGAATCTCTATTATTAAAAATCAGAGAAAAATATTTCTTTATGGCTTTTTGCACATTTTTGCGGTGAGGGGGGGATTCGAACCCCCGGTACCGATTGCTCAGTACGTCAGTTTAGCAAACTGGTGGTTTCAGCCACTCACCCACCCCACCTTTCCAAATTACGTGTGCAAAGTTAGTGACTTTTTTCAATTGCACAAATTTGCATTATTGTTTTCTAGGTTAATTCATGTATAACAAGTCCACTGCGCAATTTTGGTTCAAACCAAGTAGTTTTAGGAGGCATTATATTTCCACTATCTGCAATATCTATAAGTTGCTGCATAGATACAGGATATAGAGCAAATGCAACGGACATTTCTCCAGAATCAACTCGTCTCTTCAATTCTCCTAAGCCTCGTATTCCTCCCACAAAATCAATACGCGTATCTATGCGTAAATCTTTAATCCCTAAAATATACTCAAGAACAAACCGGCTAAGAACTGTAACATCTAATACCTCAATGGGGTCGTTATCATTATACGTTCCTTGTTTCGCCGTCAGCGAATACCATTTACCGGAAATATACATTGAGAAATTATGTAAACACAATGGTTTATATTCATTTATCCCCATTTCTTCCACCGTAAAATAGATGTCAAGTTGTGCTAAAAATTGTTCTGTCGTAAGCCCATTCAAATCTTTTATTACGCGATTGTAGTCCATTATAGAAAGTTGTGTGTCGGGAAAAATTACAGATAAAAAATAGCAGTATTCCTCAGTCCCTATATGCTTTAGATTTGCTTGTTTTTTTTCTAATCCTACTCTCGCTGCTGCGGCTGTTCTATGATGACCATCTGCAATATAAAGTGCAGGGATTTGAGAAAAAATTTGTGTTATACGCTCATTTATTGACTGATCTTTAATTACCCAAAATTGATGACCAAATCCATCATCTGTAGTAAAGTGATATTCGGGGGCATTATCTGCAACTTTAGCAATAATATTGTCCATTTCCTCAATTGCAGGATACGCAAAAAACACAGGTTCTAGATTTGCATTTTGAACTCGGACATGCACCATACGATCATCCTCTTTTTCTTTCCGAGTAAGCTCATGTTTTTTTATTTTACCATTCAAATAGTCTTCAAAATGACAACAAGCAACTAGTCCATATTGAGTGCGCGCCCCCATAGTTTGAGCATAGATATAATAATATTCTTGTGGGTCTTGAGTTAGCCATTTTCTTTGCTTCCACAATTTATAATTATCTACGGCCTTTCTATAAACTTTTTCATCGTGTTCATCTGCAATAGGTGTAAATTCTATTTCAGGTTTAATAATATGTAAGAGAGATTTTTCAGTTGCTTCCTCTTGAGCTTCTTGCGAATTAAGAACATCATAAGGACGTGAAGCTACTTGATGAGCGATCTCTTTTGAAGGTCGAACTCCTCTGAAAGGCTTTATTCTAATCATTTTACGTTAGGAAAAAATTAGGTTAACTTACAAAACAACCTCCAAAGCCGGAGGTTGTTCATAGAGTTTATTTTGAGTCCATATTTTTCAGCTTATCATTATATGCCTCATAACGCATTTTCATTTCAACTGATTCATCTCGGAAGCGATAACAAATGTTTTTTACATTTTCAAGCGAATATTTATCATTAGGTTGTAACTTATGTGCTTTTTCAAAATAAGGCAGTGCATTTTTAAATTGAAGATTTGCACTTTCCTCAAGTTCTTTAATTTTGGGACTTTGCCAATCCTTAATTCCATTTGATTCTTTAATCGCTTCAACTGCTTTATTATAATATAACGCTCCTAAATTATAACAAGCATTGTAACTTGCAGAATCCACTTTTAGGGTTTGAAGATACATACGCTCTGCGTCATCTAGCATTTTTAGTTTTTCGTATAGTGTTGCTTCTGCAAATAACAAGGTCGCATTTGTGGGTTCAT
>JBOFDL010000046.1:0-8070 GCA_051646985.1 Bacteroidales bacterium
AGTAGAGTATTAAAAAAAATAGGCAATGTAATTAATATAGCTTTTGTAGGAAATCCAAATACGGGAAAAACATCTCTATTCAATAGTCTCTCGGGAGCACATGAACACGTTGGAAACTACTCTGGAGTCACCGTTGAACTCAAAAAGGCTGAACTGAAAATAGATGGCTATACTCTTAATTTAGTCGATTTGCCTGGAACTTATTCACTTACCGCTTACTCCCCAGAAGAGTGCTATGTGCGCCAGTACATAGCAACAGAAATGCCCGATGTAATTGTTAATGTACTTGACGCAGCCAATCTTGAGCGCAATCTCTATCTCACTACCCAATTGATAGATATGGATGTTCGAGTTGTGATAGCGCTCAATATGTTTGATGAATTACAACAGCATAATGACACACTTAACTATTGCTTATTGGAGCAAATGCTAGGAATACCCATAGTTCCAACTATAGGCTCTAAAGGGAAGGGACTTTCGACGTTAATACAAACAATTATCAATAGTTTTACAGATGCAGCCTCTTTGCAAGGAAAACATCATCATCATATACATATCAATTATGGCTTAGAAGTAGAACAAGCCATTACTGCTTTACAAAAACTTATTCGCATACCACAAAATGCATCTCTTACAGATATATACTCCTCTCGTTTTTTGAGTATTAAACTCCTCGAAAATGATGAAATTGCGACACAACTCATCACAAAACACAGCAAAAATTCGAAAGAAATTTTAGATATAGCAAAGAAGTCTATTACTGAAATAGAAGTAGAGTTTAGAGAAAATAGTGAAACGGTAATTTCCGATGCAAAATATGGTTTTATTGCAGGAGCATTGCGCGAAACATTTATTTCAGGAAAAAAAGAAAGGCACCGAACCACAAAAAACATTGATCGTATTTTGACTAATAAATACCTTGGGGTACCTCTCTTTTTATGTTTTATGTGGCTGATGTTTGTAGCAACTTTTACGCTTGGCAATTATCCAGTTAATTGGATTAATGCAGGCATCGAAATACTGTCCGATTTATTGAGAGGTATAGTTCCAGAAAGTATATTTAAAGACCTACTCCTTGACGGTATTATTCGTGGCGTCGGAGCAGTTATTGCATTTCTACCGAACATACTTATTCTCTTTTTTTTCATATCCCTACTTGAAGACACAGGCTATATGGCTCGAGCCGTATTTATTACTGATAAATTAATGCATGGAATTGGCTTGCATGGAAAATCATTCATCCCTCTTATTATGGGATTTGGCTGTAATGTTCCTGCAATTATGGCAACTCGCACAATAGAAAATCACGCACAACGGATGCTGACGATGTTATTAATTCCTTTTATGTCCTGTAGCGCAAGATTACCCGTTTATATTCTACTTATAGGAGCATTTTTTCCAACTTATGCAGGAAGCATGCTATTTGGCATTTATTTATTAGGATTAATCTTTGCCGTTATTACAGGATTGATATGCAGTAAATTTATTTTTAAAGAGCAAAGTCAACCTTTTGTAATGGAACTTCCTCCATATCGTATTCCCACTCTCAAAAGCACTTTACGACATATGTGGCATAAGGGAGTACTGTATTTACAAAAAATGAGTGGTGTTATTCTTATTGGAGCTATTGTTATTTGGGCACTAAGTACATTTCCTCGTACATCAGAACAAATTATTAAAAAACAAAATCAAATAACATCGCTTTATAATAAATTATTGATAGAAACAGATAGTGCTCAACATAATGATTTGCATTTAAATTTAGAATTAAAAAAACATAGTATTCAACAAGAATATTCATACCTTGGTCAGTTAGGAAAAATGATTGAACCTGCAATGCTACCATTGGGTTTTGATTGGAAAATGAGCGTTAGTCTCCTTACAGGAGTTATAGCCAAAGAAACAGTTATTAGTACCCTAGGTGTAGTATATGGAGCATCTAACAATAGTTCGGTTACACTTGTAGATAATCTTAAAAATGAACGTTACTCAAGTGGCGAAAAAGTTGGACAACTTGTATTTACAACACTATCAACACTATCATTTCTTATTTTTATTTTACTTTATATCCCTTGTCTTGCAACGATTTCCATTATTTATCGGGAATCATGCAGTCTTTATTTTACTTTATTTACAGTTGTTTATACTATATTTATAGCATGGGCAGTTTCATTTCTTTGCTACCAAACTGGACTTTACTTTACATAATATTTTAATTGTTTACCTATGAAAAAAATTTTAATTAGTTCTCTTTTCAGCCTTTGCTTATGGACTGCAAATGCTCAATCTTATCAAATAGATGTGCAAATTGACGGGTTATCAAACACTCATATCTATCTGGGTTATTTTGATGCAGATAAAAAATATATTATTGACACAATAATGCTCAATAAAGAGGGCAAAGGGAGTTTCTCTAAAAATAAAGAATTAGCACGAGGAATGTATTTTATCGTAACTCCGAATAATCGTTTTTTTGATTTTTTAATTAGTGAAAATCAAAAATTCAGTATACAATCCAATAATAATTTGCGTGAAAATATTATATTTACTGGATCTGCTGAAAATCAGGCATTTGCACAACATCAGTATATTATTGCTGCACACAAGGAAATTGCTAAAAAAATTCAACTAAGAATGCATTATAATGCACAAAAAGCAAATGATTCCATCGAAATTTATCAAGAACAACTAAGCAGCAATGAAAAAATGGTGCACCAATATACTCAAAGAATTATTGCTAATTATGGAGGTGAATTTTTGAGTACGTTGCTCAAGGCTCAACAAAAAGAGGAAGTCCCAAATATTCGGAACATCAAAAAAAAATCTGTAATAGACTCCATTAGAGAAGCATATTTCTCTCGATTTTTTGACAATATTGATGTTACAGACAATGGTTTAATTAGAACCCCATTTTTTAGACCTACTCTTGATTTCTTTTTCAAGAAATTAATTTCTCCATCGCAAGATACAATTATAAAGTATGCTGATAAGTTGATTAAACGCTCGAAAAGTAATCCTGAGATGCTTCGCTATTTAACAGAATACTTCTTAGCAGAGTACCAAAATTCCCCTTATTTAGGTCACGAAAATATAATTGTATACCTTGCAGACAATTATTTACTAACAGACTTAACACCTTGGATTGATGATGATTACAAGGCAAAACTAAGAGAATATGTAGACATGATACGTCCTGTTTTGATAGGCTCTATTGCTCCTGATTTTAGGATGCAAAGTTCTGAAAATAAAAGATTAGCGCTCCATAAAATACCTGCAGAATGGACTATTCTTGTATTTTATGTTCCAAACAGCACACAGTGTCAAAAAGAAATGAAGGCAATATGGAGATTCTACCAAGCAGCGCAAAAAGATGGAGTACAAGTAGTTGCAATGTATACTCAATACAAACAAGACGAATGGAAAAATTTTCTAGCAGAGACAAATTATAATTGGATAAACGCTTGGGATGGCTTTGAGGGGAAAGATGAAAAAGGCAAAAATACGATATATTCCTTAGGCTCTAATTATCGTTCAACCTATAACTTGCGTACCGCTCCATCCATTTACTTGTTAGATAAAGAGAAGAAGATTGTTGCCCGAAATTTAAATGCAAAAAAAATCATACAATTAATCAATACCTTGAAAGTCCAAAAATAAATTCTAACGTGGAAATTGCACACTTAACCCATCATAGGATAAGTGAACATTAGCAGGAAGTATGGGCTGTATCTTTGCATATAAGCCCATGCGATGCGAAATGTGAGTAAGAAACACTTGAGTTATCTTCAACTCTTTTACCAAAGACAATGCTTGTGCTAATGTAAAGTGAGAAAGATGTTGCTCTCTTTGTAGAGCGTTTATAACTAAATATTTACATCCTTTCAACAAGTTTTTTGCCTCATTATTTACAAAGTTCGCATCAGTAATATATGCGAAATTTTGTATTCTAAATCCTATAATAGGTAATTGTGCATGTACGACTCGAATAGGAAGAACCGTTAGATCTTGTACTTGAAATGAAATATTTGCCTCTATTTCATGCAATACAATACTAGGAACTCCAGGAAGTCTATTATTAGTAAAAGCATAAGGTAACTCTGCTTTTACAGGCATTGCTTTATCTGTCAAAGTATTAAACGCACGCACATCATCCAATCCTCCAATATGATCTTTATGCTCGTGAGTTAATAATATTGCGTCAAGTTTATCAATGTGCGCTCGCAATAATTGTGTGCGAAAATCAGGTCCAGCATCAAATATAATATTCAATCCATTGACCGAGAGAAGGGCAGATGTTCTCAATCGCTTATCATGTATGTCATTTGATTGGCAAACACCACATTTACATCCAATAATAGGAACTCCTTGAGATGCACCTGTTCCTAAAAATGTAAGTTGCATAGTGAAAATATTATAGGTTAAGCAAAACTACAAAATAAAACCTACCTTTACAAAATAAAAATCCCTCAAAATAATGAATGGAACTCTCTATTTAATACCTACAACTCTAGGGGAGAGTTGTATTATAGATGTACTACCTCAACACACTGCTAATATTGCAAAAAATATTACGTATTTTGTAGTAGAAAATATACGCAGTGCAAGACGATTTTTAAAACAAATTGATAAAACTATCAATATAGACTTGTTGAATTTCACAGAACTTAATGAGCATACCCCCGAAAGTGCAATTAATGCAATGCTATCGCCTTTATTAACTGGCCATAATGTAGGAGTATTATCAGAGGCGGGCGTGCCTGCTGTCGCTGACCCAGGCTCATTATTAGTAAAAGTGGCTCATCAAAATGCCATTAAAGTTGTACCACTAGTTGGTCCATCCTCCATATTACTTGCTCTCATGGCTTCGGGCTTCAATGGACAATCATTTTGTTTTTCTGGCTACATTGCTGTTAAACAAGAGGAACGCATTAAGCAAATTAAACACCTCGAAATTCAAGCAAAGCAACAGACTCAAATTTTTATGGAAACACCTTATCGCAATAATAAACTTATGTCAGATTTGTTAATAAATTGTCATCCACATACACAGGTATGTATTGCTGCTGATATAACATTGGCAACGGAGATGATTATTACTCGCAGTGTTTCTGAATGGAAAACAAAAAGCATTGATCTTAATAAGCGCCCCTGTATATTTTTATTGCAAAGATAATTGACTAAATCTAATTACACATTAATTAAAAACTTCAATATTTGAATTAGGATAGAAATAATGTTGCTAAAAATAGGATCGCAATTTATTGACGTTTATGTCGTGGCTAAAAAAAATTAATTATCTTCGCTCTAGTTTAAGTTATTTACTCCAATACACCAAATAAAGTGAATTTATCAATCGTAGTACCTCTATATAATGAAGAGGAAGCACTGCCAGAATTGCTAGCGTGGATACATAAAATCGTGCAACACGAACAATTAACCACAGAGGTTATTCTAATAGATGATGGGAGTACAGACAAATCATGGCAGGAAATAAAAAATCTTCGAGAACAGTATCCGAATATGATACAAGGTATTCGATTTCAACGTAATTATGGAAAGTCTGCTGCTTTATATTGTGGATTTGAGGCTGCTAAAGGAGATGTAGTCATTACAATGGATGCAGACTTGCAAGATAATCCCGATGAAATTCCTGGATTATATAAGCAAATAATGAATGAGGACTACGATCTTATATCTGGTTGGAAAAAGAAACGTTATGATCCTATAGGAAAAACCTTACCTAGCAAGTTTTTTAATGCTACAGTTCGTCTAATTACGGGCATAAAATTGCATGATTTTAACTGTGGACTCAAAGCTTATAAAAAGAAAGTTGTGAAAAGTATTGAAGTATACGGAGAAATGCATCGTTATATTCCAGTATTAGCAAAACAAGCAGGATTCAAAAAAATTGGAGAAATAGTAGTACTTCACCAAGCACGAAAATATGGAGTTAGTAAATTTGGTTGGGAGCGATTTATGAATGGATTTCTTGATTTACTATCGATTATCTTTATCTCTAAATTTGCAAAAAAGCCAATGCATTTTTTTGGATTATTAGGGTCATGTATGTTTCTAATAGGATTAGGCATGGCAATCTATTTAGGCGTAAACAAGATTTATTGTATGCAAAATAACTTTCCTGCTCCTTTAGTTACGAATAGTCCCTATTTTTATATAGGACTCACTGTAATGCTTATGGGAACGATGCTATTTATGTCAGGTTATCTAGGCGAACTTATTGCTCGTAATTCTACAGAGAGAAATCTCTATTTAATAGAAGATAAAATATAAATGCCTACAAAAAACTCCAATAAGATTAATTTCCTAGTTCCCTTTGAGTATTCACAAAAGTTACATCTATAAGCCTATCATGGCGATCAATAGAAGTTCGCAAATAAGTATAAATTCCATAAGTGTTTTCCGCGTCTACAGAGCATGCGTCAAAACGGCTAAAATCAACCTTCCCATTTTCATCTACATAAACATACTTATAGTTATAATAGGCCTGCTTTAATAGTAGATTAAGTTCATAAGTTCCGCGCTCTTTATTATAAAGCATCAAAAAATCATTGTGCAATCGCCAACCAGACAATTCCCCAAATACATATACCTTTCCCTCCAATATTTTTGGAACTCTCAGAGTTAATGCTACATTTGCATAATCACTTTGTGTATAACTATCATCTTTATAACGCTCATTGTGAACAATATATCTCCCATTAAAATCATTATACGAAAGGTATTGTTTTTGAATTACATCTTCTTCTAACAGCACATTGAATACCTCACTTAGATTTTCAATATGACGCACACGCAGCGTTTTATATTCTAATGAAGAAATATCAAAATTTCTATATTCGCTTCCACTAGGATACCAATTTTTATCAAGTTGAGTGTAATCCAAAATATTTTGCCGAGTAAATAAAATAACAGGAGGGGCAATGCTTGCAATACTATATCCATTTTGCTCGACTCGTAGTTTAAGTTCTCTATGTGGGTCGCGTATAGGTACTTGTGTATGGTCTACACTTACTTCAAGTCTTTGCGCACACGCAGATGCTGCTATTGTAGGCGCAGTGCGAATTTTTGCAGTTATCATAATTTTTGACTTTTCAACCACCGAAAAACTTTTTTGAAATAGTAGTTGCTCTGTATTGTAAGTATCATAAATTTTTAATAAATAATTACCAGACAATTTAATTTGTAATTGCTCATTAGGGAATGTAAAATTATAATGTGTGTAATGCACCAAAGTATTAAAGGATTGCTTCCAATTATTAATATAGCAATCTGGAAATCCGGAAATATAGTCCGAAAAAAAAAGATTGCTCTCATTCCAGTCTGCATCACATAATATAATTTTCCCAACAAAACTTCGACCATTATTCGATAAATCATCAAAAGTCAAAAATAAAGTTTCATCAGAATTTAGTGCGATTACAGGATCTGTCATATTACTGTTAGATTTGCACAATTGGATACTTTTTATCTCACTATCGAGACATAGATCTTTTCCTTTTCGTATTTCATCTTGTGCAATTACAGATACTGCGCAAAATAGTAAGATCAAATTATAAAAAAAATGCATCACTAAATTTCAATTTTATTCAAAGTTTGATTGTCTTTCTCAAAAAAACACTTAATAGCCTTGAGTTATCAACTGATAAACTCAAGAAAAAAAATATATAAGTTGTCAATTCTAGTTCTTCTTACTGCTAAAACATGACGATATAACGTAGATGCACTTTTGTCGCTCGTAAAGAAAACAACTTATTGACTTCTTTACCTACAGCATAGGCTAAGGAGAAAATTCCAGCAGGTGTTCTAAATGCAGATCCAAATCCAAATCCAAACAATTGATTATATCGAGTATTCTCTGTGTTTTTTATCACAGCATAGTCACAAAAAAAACTAGCATAAGTTTGTTCATTAAAAAAAAAACGAGGCTCAATACTTGTCAAAGCATATTGAGAGGTAAAAATACTATACTCATTAAATCCTCGTAAATTATTGCTTCCTCCAATATTAAACATTTCACTCAAGGTTATACTGTTACTATCTCCTAATAAA
>JBOFDL010000047.1:0-3756 GCA_051646985.1 Bacteroidales bacterium
GTTCCTGCGGGTGATGCCTACGCACGCCTACTAGATGACTGCATGATGGGCGATGCCACCCTCTTTACCCGAAGCGATGCCGTAGAAGAGAGTTGGCGCTTTTTCGACCCCATACTGACTGCTTGGCAAGCCAATCAAGAGATTCCACTCTGCGGATATCCTGCCGGTAGTTGGGGGCCTAAAGAGGCTGAATCACTTATGGAGAAGGGGCACACTTGGACCAATCCTTGTAAGAACTTAACCAATACCGATCTTTACTGCGAACTTTAATCCGATCTTTACAGCGAAGTTTACTCTCTTCTTCGCTGTGAAGTTTAACCATTCCTTGTTAATGTGCACCTCAACGATTTCTTCGCTGCAAACTTCAAGGAGTCCTTTACTACAAATATGTTTTTTTCTGTAAACTCTAAGCTTAAACACCCAATGAAACAATACACCTTTCAAACGCCAGCGCTTACTGCAGAGGCTGTTACGCAAAAACTTATTCAGGCATTGGCCCTGCATGGAGCCAAAGAGTTTAACCTAGCTATCTCGGGTGGCTCCACTCCAGCACTGCTATTTAAACTGTGGCGAGAAGCCTACAACGGAAAAATTCCGTGGAATCAGGTAAACCTCTATTGGGTAGATGAACGTTGCGTGGGTGAGGAATCTACAGAAAGCAACTACGGCGAGGCCAAACGTGGCTTTATCGACCACCTCGTTGTTAAACCTAAGCAGGTTTATCCCATCAATGGTAAGGAAGAACCCGCTCTGGAGGCTGCACGCTATTGCAACCTGCTGAAAGAGAATCTACCGCAGCACAACGGTTGCCCCATATTTGATTTGGTGATACTTGGCATCGGCACCGATGGGCACACCAGCTCCATCTTTCCTGGTCAGCAGTGGTTGCTTGAATCTCCCAATGCATACGAAGCTACCACACACCCAGCCAGCGGGCAAAACCGTATCGCTCTGACTGCTCGCCCCATTTACGAAGCAGGCACTGCCATCTTCCATGCTACGGGGGCTTCAAAAGCAGCTGTGCTTACGGCTATGCTAGCCAATGACCCTGAGCGTGAAGAACTCTATCCGGCTCTGTATATCTTTAGGCGAGCAAATAGGGCTGAGCTTTATACAGATGAGGTAAGCCTACGGTAAACTCCGTATTGTGAGATACATTGAAATCCTTGAGATGTTTTGCGTCATCTCAAGGATTTCAATGTTTCAATGTTTCAATGTTTCAATGTTTCAATGTTTCAATGTTTCAATGTTTCAATGGATGTGATGGATTTGAATGATTTATCCAAACCTCTTGATAATTTGGCAGAGCGATTTAATGATTACCTATCCATCCCCAAGAGAAGAGTCGCTATTCTTCGGTAGCCATAAGGGTTGCCTGTTACCAGCCGTTTTTTTATATCTCTGATGGATTTACACCAAACTCCTCCTTGAATGATTTTGAGAAATGAGAAAAGTTAACAAAACCTGCGTCAATGTATGCCTCAGAAGGTTTTTCCCCTTTATTTGATATGAGATGATAGGCCAATTCCAACCTTTTTTTAATTAACCATTTATTAGGAGTGGTCTGAAATGTTTCCTGAAAATCTCTTTTAAAGGAAGACAAACTTCTTCCAGTCAACGTTGCAAATTTTTTTAATGGAAGGTTGTGCATAAAATGTTGGTTCATATAGGCTTTCAAATCCAATTTAAAATCGGCAGCAAAAGTAAACAGAATGTTCTGCATCCTTATATCTTGTTTTAGAATCTCTATCAGTTCAAGTGCCTTATATTGAGCTAGATTGTCTGTTAAAGCATCTGGATTTTCAAAGTACGGAACCATCGAACTTAGATAACCTTCCAAAAAATAATTGTTTGGTATTATAAAGTTAGCATTTCCGATGTAAACCCCTTTGGGTTCAATATGGTAGTTCTTTGCGAATTGATACAAAACCTCTTTAGGTAAAATGATACTAAGGGCTGTGAATGGTTTTTGATTTGGTATTTTCTTTATCTTAATGATTTGATTTTTAGAAATAAAAACGATATTTCCTTCTGAAAAAGTCATTTTTTTATCACCTTCGGTTATCTCCATCGTTCCATTAATAATAAATGAAACAGCATGTTCTGTAATAAAAGGATCGTAATCAGACTTTTCTTCTGCAATGCAAGAAAACATGATGTTCATTCTAACTCTATTCTCCAACATCATTAATATTTAATTTTAATTGTTCATAATAGATTGTTGCTCTTTCCTTCGAAAAATAATCAATAACGCCAAATGTAGCTCCGAAAAAAATTAATGTTACTGCAATAGCTTGCCAATGAATGTTTTTTACAAAGTAAAGTAATCCTAAAGCTACTAAAAAGCTAACTAAACTTATAGCGATAGACATTGGGTATAAATACTGAAAATCTTCAACACGTTTTATTTCATCTTGCTGAAATTGGATTGGATTTGTATCGTGTTGTGCTTGCAGGGTTTCCATTTTTTGTGAATTAGAATAGATCATATAGGAACCTATGAACACAATTACCACTGCTAAAGTCAAGAAGGGTATTACAATTGCTTTCGATGCAGGTGTTTTTCCTATGTAGTAAAATAAAACAGCCACAAGAGCTAAAAAGAGACCAAACCCCAGAATGAATTTTGCTTCGAAAATTTCACCGCTGTACCAATTAAATGTATTTTGAATCATATCTATCAATTATAATGGTATTAATATACAATAGTTTTCAATTCAGTAAATCCTTCCAAAGCGTATTTACCCATTTCTCTGCCAACACCACTTTTCTTAAATCCACCAAATGGAGATCTTAAATCAGGGCTGTAAGTATTCAGACTAATACCACCTGTTCTGATTTGCTTTGCAATTTCTAGACTTTTTTCGCGATTAGAGCTTATTATTCCGCCATTTAATCCGAAATCACTGTCATTTGCAATATCAATAGCTTCTTCAATGGTATTGTAAGGAATTGCAACTAAAACAGGTCCGAATATCTCTTCTCTGGCAATTCGCATCTTGTTATTTACATTTGTGAAAAGTGTAGGTTTTACATACCATCCTTTTTCATATTCTGCTCCTTCTGGTTTATCCAATCCGCCGATAGCAATTGTGGCACCTTCATCCAATCCGATTTGTATGTAATTACGAACCCGATTATATTGTGCTTCGTGAAAAAGTGGTCCAATATAATTTGAAGGGTTCATTGGATTTCCTATTTTTATCTGGCTCATTGCGTGTGCAATGGTAGACGTGATTTCGTCATAGCGTTGTTGAGGAATTAGTAAACGAGTTAATCCAATACAAGCCTGTCCATTATTAAGCAAAGAACGCATTAATACTGTCGAAACGATTTGTTCGGGTGTAGCATCATCTACTATAATTCCTGCTGACTTACCACCGAGTTCTAATGTAAAACGTTTCATTTGAGCGCCCGCTGTTTGAGCAATCGCAATTCCTGCACCTGTCGAACCAGTAAAGGCTATTTTGTCTACAGCTGGAACACTTGTTAAATATGCAGAAACATCACGGTCTGCCGGTAAAATACTTAAGACACCTTTGGGTAAACCAGCTTCATTGAAAATATCACCTAAAGCCATTGCATCAATAGCTGTTTCAGGTGTTGGTTTTAAGATAACTGAGTTACCTGCTACCAATGCAGGAATAACTTTGCCAAGTGCAGATTGTTGTGGCGCATTCCAAGGTACTATAGCTGCAACCACGCCAACGGGTTCACGCACTACTAATACTTTAGAACCATCCCAATTGTCACGTT
>JBOFDL010000048.1:0-9455 GCA_051646985.1 Bacteroidales bacterium
CTTTTGAGCAAGAATTTCTTCAAAAGAGTAGATGCATAAAGAGGTCGTATCAGCAATAAACAAATTGCGGATAGTATAAGATGATGAATTTTCGTAAATAAATGACCTTTAGGCTGGCTTTTTGAGCGTCGCGTTAGTCCGTATATCACCAAAGAGGGGGTGGAGCAATGGCAGATGATGCCCTAAAATAACTAAAAATGCCCTTGCCGAGAAATGTTAATAAGCCGTTCTGTTGATTCATTGATTCGGTCAATTGAGGGTGGCAAAAGTAAAGCAAGTTTTTGGGAATAGCAAATCTATCCCTTAAACCGAAAAGATAATACCCCCAAAAATCACATCCCATATATCACAAACCTCTTCTAAAACCCAGCAAAATTAAGCCACAGCACTTAATAATCTAAAATCAACAAAATATTTATCGCTTTTATTTTATATCTTTGCCCCTCAAAATACGCAAATTTATCTACTATTATACCCTAGATTATGAGCATACTTAACAACATCGTCAAGATGTTTTTTGGTTCAAAGTCCGAAACCGATATGAAGGCAATAATGCCTTATGTGGAAAAAATAAAAGAAGTATATCCCCGCTTCGAATCAATGAGCAATGATGAACTCCGCGCCGCTTCACAGAATTTACGCAAATACATTGCCGATAGTATCGCAGAACTCGAAAGCAATATCGCAAAAATGCGCCAACGCCTAGAGTCCCCACAAACCCAAATTCAAGAAAAAGAACAACTTGCAAACGAAATTGATAAACTCCTTAAAGCAGTTGATGAACAAATTGAAGCCACCTTACTCGAAATTCTCCCCGAAGCCTTCGCCATCGTTAAAGATACCGCCCGCCGATTTAAAGACCATCCACAAATCGAAGTTACCGCCAGTGAATTTGACAAAACATTAGCCCTTACCAAAGATTTTGTACGCATCGAAGGCGATAAAGCCCTTTTCTCCAACGAATGGAGCGCTAACGGCAGCCACATTAAATGGGATATGGTACATTATGACGTGCAACTCATCGGCGGTGTAGCACTACACAAAGGAAATGTCGCAGAAATGGCAACCGGTGAAGGCAAAACCCTGGTAGCCACCTTACCCGTATTTCTCAACGCACTAGCCGGAAAAGGCGTACACATTGTAACCGTAAACGATTATCTGGCAAAGCGAGATAGCGAATGGATGGGCACCATCTACCAATTTCACGGCCTTAGCGTGGACTGCATCGACCGCCATCAACCCAACTCCGAAGCACGCAAAAAAGCCTATCTGGCAGATATCACCTTTGGAACCAATAACGAATTCGGCTTCGACTACTTGCGGGATAATATGTGCAACTCCCCCGAAGAACTCGTGCAAAGAAAACATCATTTTGCAATCGTTGATGAGGTTGACTCTGTTTTGATTGATGATGCACGTACCCCCCTTATCATCTCAGGCCCTGTGCCAAAAGGCGATGAACAAATGTTTAATGAGTACAAACCCCTCGTAGAACGATTGTATGGTGTACAAAAAAACCTCGTTACCAGCCTCCTCAGCGATGCCCGAAAATTAATCGCAGAAGGTAAAAATGATGAGGGAGGATTACTCCTCTTTCGTGCCCACAAAGCATTGCCAAAATATAAACCACTTATCAAGTTTTTAAGCGAACAAGGAAATAAATCCCTGCTCCTGAAAACCGAAAACTTCTATATGCAAGACAATAATCGAAATATGCACAAAGCTATCGATGAATTGTTTTTTGTAATCGATGAAAAAGCAAACTCCGTTGACCTTACCGAAAAAGGCCTAGAACTTATAACAAAATCTATTAACGAAGATAAATTCTTTGTCTTACCCGATATAGGCTCAGAAATCGCAGACCTCGAAAAACAAAATATCTCGCCCGAGAAAAAACTCGCCGCTAAAGATAAACTCCTGAACGATTTTGCTCTAAAATCCGAACGCGTACACACCGTACATCAACTCCTCAAGGCTTATGCCATGTTTGAACGTGATGTGGAATACGTCGTAATGAACAACAAAGTCATGATTGTTGATGAACAAACAGGACGTATCCTCGATGGAAGACGCTACTCCGATGGATTACACCAAGCCATCGAAGCAAAAGAAAATGTAAAAGTTGAGTCCGCAACGCAAACCTTTGCAACCGTTACCCTCCAAAACTACTTCCGTATGTACCACAAACTCTCCGGTATGACGGGTACAGCAGAAACCGAAGCAGGGGAATTATGGACTATCTATAAACTCGACGTTATTGTTATCCCCACCAATCGAGAAACCGCACGTAAAGATACCCACGATTTAGTCTATAAAACAAAACGTGAAAAATATAAAGCCGTTATTGAAGAAGCCGAAAAATTAGTGAAAACAGGACGCCCTGTTCTCGTAGGAACTACCTCGGTCGAAATCTCTGAACAATTAAGCAAAATGCTCAAAATGCGAGGAATACGACACAACGTACTCAACGCAAAACAACATCAACGAGAAGCAGAAGTTGTCACAGAAGCAGGTCAAGCAGGGATTGTTACCATTGCCACAAATATGGCTGGTCGTGGAACCGACATTAAACTCAGTGCAGAGGTTAAAAAAGCAGGCGGACTTGCAATTATCGGTACAGAACGCCACGAAAGCCGCCGTATTGACCGACAATTACGAGGACGTGCAGGACGACAAGGAGACCCTGGAAGTTCCCAATTCTTTGTCTCCCTAGAAGACGAATTAATGCGCCTCTTTGGCTCTGGACGTATCGCCTCGCTAATGGATAGAATGGGCTTAAAGGAAGGAGAGGTTATCCAACACAGTATGATTAGCCGCTCCATCGAACGTGCGCAACGTAAAGTGGAGGAAAATAATTTTGGTGTTCGTAAACGCCTCTTGGAATACGATGATGTAATGAACTCTCAACGTGAAGTAATTTACACTCGTCGTCGCCATGCACTTTATGGTGAACGTATTGATGTGGATATGCTCAATATGGTAGCAGACTACTCTGCTACACTCATCGAACAAATGCACGGAAATGTTTCTTTTGAGGAGTTTTCATTTGAGTTAATCCGACTGCTCTCCATCGCCCCTAATTTTGATGAAAAAACATGGAAGGCTGCTTCAAGCAATGAACTATCTGAAATGCTGCAAAATCACCTTATGAGCGAATACAAACGCCGTATGGACGCACTCGTAGAACAAGCATTGCCGGTTATCAAAAATGTGTACGAAGCGCAAGGAAATCAATATGATAATATTGCTGTTCCAATTACCGATGGCGTTAAAATCTTTCAACTCCTCGTTAATCTCAAAAAAACCGTAGAAAGCCAAGGCGAAGAACTTAAACTCTGCCTCAGTAAATTCACTATCTTGAGCATGATAGATGAGTATTGGAAAGAGCATTTACGGGAAATGGACGACCTCAAACAAGCAGCGCATAATGCTGCTTATGAACAAAAAGACCCTCTTTTGGTTTATAAATTAGAAAGTTATGGATTGTTCCGTGGAATGCTTGAAAAGGTCAATTTACACGTCCTACAAATGCTTCTAAAAGCACAAATTGCATCTCGTGAAAACGCAGTGCCTACAGAACAAAAACAAATACGAAAAAATACGGATATGAGTCGCCTCCAAATTGGACGACAAGAATTAGGTGCCGATACCGCTCCTCTAAAGCATGTGCCTGTACAAGTGCAAAAACAAGTGGGAAGAAATGAACCTTGTCCTTGTGGAAGTGGTAAAAAATTTAAACAATGTCACGGCAAACAATAGTGATTCCTCACTAGAGAAGCCTCATCTTTCGACCTATTTCCCATAATACAATGCCCACACTCACAGAAATATTTAGTGAGTGCTTGGTGCCGTATTGTGGAATTTCAAGAACTCCATCACAAACATCCACCACATTTTGTGCGACTCCTCGTACCTCATTTCCAAAAACAAGGGCATAGCGTGCATTGGTCGTAATAGAAAATTGATGTAATAACAAACTCTCTTCTGTTTGTTCAACGGCAAGTGCAATGTAATTCTCCTCTTTCAAAAATGCCATCGCGTCTAAAGTATTGGGAAAGTATCTCCACTTAACGGAGTTTTCTGCTCCTAATGCGGATTTATGAATTTCTGTATCGGGAGGTTGTGCGCAAATGCCACACAAAATAACTTCTTCTATTGCAAATGCATCTGCGGTGCGAAAAGCTGCCCCAATATTATGCCGACTACGAATATTATCTAATACCAACACCACAGGAAGCTTCGATTGCTGTGCAAATTCCGCAACACTTACTCGTCCTAACTCCTCATTCAGTAGTTTTCGAGGCATTACTTATTGTTATTATGAGTGAAGAAATTGTAGGGTAAATTTACCATTCTTCCATTTTGATACACCCAAAATCGCCCTTGATATAACTCTTTTTTGTCATGCAATAAATACACTGACGACATCTCAGGTAAACGCATTCTAAAACTCGAAAGTTCATCTGAGATTGTGGGCAAAGAGGAGTGTTTGTTTTCTGCAATCACCTCCAAACTTACAGGAGTTCCTTCTCCTGATAGGCCTTTGATTCCTTTGTCTTTTGAAAAATTAAAAATCGTATAACTTCCTTGCTTTGCATTTGTTAATCCATCGTATTGATACTCTCTGATAGATTTATTATGCTTCCCCAAAAATAAAGATAAACACTCTTGTTCCATTCGTTTTATCTCTTGAATTGCCACCTTCAAGGCCTCATTACTGGTAAATACGGCATCTACTTCTCCCGTAAGAAGTTCGTACTTGCGTTTACGCAAATTAACCAAAAAGTGCGCCGCCTCTGCTGCTTGTGCTTCTAAACTTCTAGGAGTGCCAAGAGGGGTATATACTGGAACCGATTGATGAGGAGTATTCGTCTCCAAAAACTCTTCTGTTGAATCTGTCGATTCTTTATTTTCCGTTGGTTTATGAAAAAAAGACACCATCCCACTATTGAGTAAATTCATGTCTTTTGATAAAGAATTAAGAAAAGCGGTATGTCTTTCCTTCGTCGAAAAGTTATTTGGTAATAACATTAAGCCATTTTCTGTTATCTTCAACATATCAAGTGATATGCCTTTCGATGCTTGTACCATATAAAGTTCGTCAATATCAGGCTCATTATAAGTATCTATTTTAATATGCTTAATTTCATACTTTGTCTGATTCTTCGTAGCAACTCCAGAAATACCTAAAAACTTTTGAGCATAAACAGCATATACTCCTGCAAAAAACTCATCTCGCTCAACGACTACATTTACTCGAAATATTGTGCGGGGTAAAGCATACAAAAAACTGCCCGAATCAATCTGCGCCAATGCATTCACCTTTTGCACCTGCAATCGAGGAGGAATCACTACTTCAACTTCTTTCTTCTTGGCAAATAACAAACTATGACAAGAGATTGTCAAAAGAAAACACAACGAAAAAGAAAATCTTATACTCATAACTTCATATTTATATTTTTGCAAAAATAGTGTTTATTTTCAACTCTACTTATTTTCGGTTTTTTAAGTATCAAAAAATTGTATCTTTGCCTGTCTATTTTCAACAAGATTTTTATGATTAAAATTTCATTCCCTGACGGTAATACACGAGAGTTTAAAAAAGGAACAACTCCCCTTGAGATAGCCCAAAATATTAGTTCTCGCCTTGCTTCGGAAGTCCTTAGTGCAAGCATCAATGGAGAATTAAGCGACCTACGCACAACAATACAAACCGATGCCCAAATTACGCTTCATAAATTTGATGATAATGAAGGAAAACATGCCTTTTGGCACTCAAGTTCACATATTCTTGCCGAGGCATTACAATTACTTTATCCTGAAGTTAAATTTGGGATTGGACCTGCCATCGAAAATGGCTTTTATTACGATATAGAAACTACAAAACCTATTACCGAAGCAGATTTAACAACAATAGAAAATAAAATGCTGGAATTAGTTCGCGAAAAACAAGTTTTTACACGAACTGAAATTTCTAAAACAGATGCATTACAAACCTTCCGCAAACAAAACGAAGTTTACAAAGTAGAACTTATCAACGATTTACAAGATGGGACAATTAGTCTCTACAGTTGTGGCAGTTTTACCGACCTTTGCCGTGGCCCTCATCTTATAGATACTTCTCTTATCAAAGCTATAAAACTCACCAGTATCGCAGGCGCATACTGGCGTGGCAATGAAAAAAATAAAATGCTTACACGCATTTATGGAATTAGTTTTCCAAAACAAAGTATGCTTGCAGAATACCTTACAATGCTTGAAGAAGCAAAACTTCGAGACCATCGTAAAATAGGAAAGGAACTTGAATTATTTACCTTTTCAGAAAAGGTAGGACAAGGATTACCTATGTGGCTGCCTAAAGGAACTGAACTACGCTCTCGATTAGAAGATTTTTTGAAGACAATTCAAAAAAAAGACGGTTATCAGCAAGTAATTACTCCCCATATTGGACACAAACAACTCTATGTAACCTCTGGACATTACGAAAAATACGGAAAAGACTCCTTTAAGCCCATTGCAACTCCATACGAAGGAGAAGAGTTTTTACTAAAACCAATGAACTGTCCTCACCATTGTGAAATTTATCGTAGCAAACCTCGCTCATATCGAGATTTACCTATTCGTTTTGCCGAATTTGGCACTGTTTATCGCTATGAGCAAAGTGGAGAACTACATGGACTTACTCGTGTGAGAGGCTTTACGCAAGATGATGCCCATCTCTTTTGTATGCCCGAGCAAATCAAAGACGAGTTCAAAAAAGTAATTGACATTATTCTATATATCTTCAAAATTCTTGACTTTAAAGAATATACAGCGCAAATATCTTTGCGAGATAAAAACAATCATAAAAAATATATAGGAAGCGAGGATAATTGGGAACAAGCAGAAAATGCCATTATTGAAGCAAGTGCAGAAAAGGGACTACAAACAACGATTGAATATGGGGAGGCTGCCTTTTATGGACCTAAACTTGATTTTATGGTGCGTGATGCCATAGGACGAAAATGGCAACTTGGCACTATTCAAGTTGATTATAGTTTGCCAGAACGCTTTGAATTAGAATATATTGGCGCTGATGACAAACGCCATCGGCCTGTGATGATTCACCGTGCGCCATTTGGATCTATGGAACGTTTTGTTGCAGTACTCATTGAACATACAGCAGGAAAATTTCCCCTTTGGTTAACACCCAATCAAGCCGTAATATTGCCCATTAGCGAAAAGTTTAATGACTATGCTAAGAAAACAGCACAAGAACTTAATGAACTTGGAGTGCGTACAAATGTTGATGACCGTAATGAAAAAATTGGAAAGAAAATTCGAGATAACGAATTACAACATATCCCCTATTTGCTTATTGTTGGTGAAAAAGAAGCCCATGATAATACCCTCTCTGTTCGTCGTCAAGGACAAGGCGATAAAGGTCTAATGCAAATACAAGAATTTGTTAACTATATAAATAATGAAATTGAGAATATGCTCAATACGAAGAGTTAATTATCAACGATTTAATGCAGCAAGCGTAGAAAATCCTGAAAGAAAATCAACTCAAATTTGGTTTTTCTATAAAAAAGAACGAAATTTGCGCACCTTATTCTCTTGAGGCCTAGTATTTAGGCAATTTTTTTAACTTTATTTGGAGGACAAACTTATAAACAAGCAGCCTTATAGACCCAAACCGAGTTTCCCTCGTCCTATTAGGAATGTGGGAAGACCAGTACCACATCAACGTGGGAATGATTCGGGTTACAAGATAAATAATGAAATTCGTGCTTCCCAAGTTCGCCTAGTCGGTGAGAATGTGGAACAAGGAATAGTTTCTCTTGCAGAGGCTTTGAAAATTGCCGAAGCACAAGAGTTGGATTTAGTGGAAATATCTCCACAAGCAGACCCGCCTGTATGCAAAATACTTGATTTACAGAAGTTCCTTTATCAACAACGTAAGAAACAAAAGGAAATGAAAGCAAATGCTGTAAAAGTCGAAATCAAGGAAATACGCTTTGGTCCCAATACAGGAGAACATGATTACGCATTCAAACTTCGACATGCTGAAAACTTCTTAAAAGAAGGTGATAAGGTAAAAGCATACGTTTTCTTTAGAGGACGTGAAATTGCATTTAAAGATCATGGGGAAGTACTATTGGCTCGCTTTGCAAGCGATTTAGAAGAATGGGGAAAAGTTGAAATGCTTCCAAAGTTAGAAGGAAAGCGTATGAATATGGTTCTTGCTCCTAAAAGCAAAAAACAATAATATTTTTAAATCAAAACACTTATAAAAATAGAAAACAATGCCAAAGATGAAAACGAATTCAGGAGCAAAGAAAAGATTTGTGCTCACTGGTTCAGGAAAAGTTAAGCGCAAACATGCTTATTTGCGCCATATTTTGACAAAAAAAACGACCAAGCAAAAACGTAATTTATCACACTCAGCACTGGTACATCCACATAATGAGAAGCAGATAAAAGCATTGCTTATAAAGTCGTAAATATAAAAAATCACGAATGATTTAGCAGGAAAGAGTTGCTGTTGTAGGCAAACGCTAACCATTCATAACAAAAAAAAGAGAGAGAATATGCCACGTTCAGTCAATAGTGTCGCCTCAAGAGAAAGGCGCAAAAAAGTCCTCAAATTAGCTAAAGGAAACTTCTTAGCACGTCGCAATGTTTGGACTGTTGCGAAAAATACCGTCGAAAAAGGTTTAACCTATGCTTATCGCGATCGTCGTAATAAAAAACGTGAATTTCGCTCATTGTGGATTCAACGTATCAATGCTGCAGTGCGTCCAATGGGAATAAACTATTCCGTATTTATAAATAAATTAAATGCTAATAAAATAGAACTCAATCGCAAGGTACTCGCTGATTTAGCAATGAATCATCCTGCTACTTTTGAAGCGATTGTAAAAGGTCTAAAATAGTCATTTATATAAGTAACAATTAAGTGTTTTGATAAAAAAAGACGGGAGATAATCATCTCCTGTCTTTTTTTGAATAATAACATTCTAGCCCAAATTCTTTGATAGAAAAGACCGCGTGAATTTAAGGAATTACTGGTCTAAGAAATTTTCTCGAAGGCAACGAATAGGAAGTCCTCGTCCAATATTTGTTGTTTCAATAGGTACGTCAAGCATTTCAATATGGACTTTGCGATACGATACAAGAAGTCGCTCTACAGCTGTACTTGATGCCGTTGATGTAAAAAAACAAGGTTCTGTATGATATGAAAAGTCAAATCCTGTCCAAATAAAGCCTAGTGGCAATATAGAGTATCCATAATAATCAATTGCTCTTGCTCCATGTTGTCTCTTTGAACCTACTCCGTGCCAAGGCCAAACGGGATTAGTAGGTGTTATGAATATACTGTCTTCTTTTTCTGTAATACGACTGCTCAATGTGCTACGCAATAATACTGGAATATGCGTTGGATAAGAGGATGTAAAAAAACCACTTCCTGC
>JBOFDL010000049.1:0-3475 GCA_051646985.1 Bacteroidales bacterium
CTTGCTTTGCAAAGCGAGCAAGACCAATTAGCTTATTTTAACGATAAATATGTGGCAGGGTCTTTGTCTATGACTTCTATTAAGTTAAGTAATGATAGTTAGCATTTCCCTAGTTATTAATCTGTAAGATTCTTCTCAAACAATGGCTTACACTAGGCTTAAGAAGATACTTACAGCATAAAATCGCAAAAAGGAAGGCAAGAAAATAAAACATTATATACTCCATCAGGTTAAATAATTTATTACGTATCTCACTAATTTATCATAATGTATGAAACAAAAGTTATTGCTATTTACCTTTTTAGCAAGTCTAAGCTGCTCATTGAGTTGGGCAAAAGGAACTTGTTGGGGCGGAGATGAGTTTGCTGATGCAAATCGTTTTTTTCACCCCGAAATCATCGAGCAAGCAGACTATAAACCCTTTTATTTTAGCTTTGATAGGTTGTATGATTATGCGTGGGACGAACCTGCAAATAAGTATAAGAGCAACACAGAGGAATGGAAGGTTTTTTTAGGCAATTCAGCGACAAACGCTGAGATAGAAGAGCTTGTGTATGAAACGCCTTTGAATGACTTGCGTAAAATATGGGCTTGGGTAAGGGATAAAAGTGGGACTTTGCCTGAAAAGTTGAAGAAAAATGGCATGGTAAAGGTCTTGTCTGATAAAAGTGATGTGGCTACTTGTGAATATTTGCTCTTTGCCAAGAGTTGTGAGCCTCATGCAAACTGGGCGGCAGGCGATGGCTGGGAAGGAGAACACATTGCTGATAAAGAAGGCATTAAACAGCTGCTAAATGATGGCAAAACAAGGTGTCAAAATGCCGCTAACCCTTTCTTAAAAATGCGCTATGCCTTTCAACTGGTGCGCTTGGCACATTATAGCGGCGATTATCAAGGCGCGGTGGCAATGTATGATAAATATGCAGCTCCTATTACCGCAGAAAGTACCCTTAAATATTGGGCATTGGCACAGAAAGCGGGTGCGTTGAAAGGTTTGGGCAAAACAGCAGAAGCGAATTATCTTTTTTCACTTGTGTTTGATAAATGTTTAAGCAAGAGAGTGCCTATGTATTACAGTTTTAAGTTTAATAAAGATGCCGATTGGAATGCCACTTACGGACTGTGTAAAACGCCTCGTGAAAAAGCTACTATGTACCTTTTGCGCGCGATTGACCCTGAAAGTAAGACTACTGAAGAGATGAACAACATTTATCAGATTGACCCGACCTCTGAATACTTGACTTTGTTGCTTTCACGGGAAGTAAATAAGGTGGAATGTTGGCTAATGGGCTATGATTTTAATTTTAAATATCCGATAGAAGTGGTTGATGATGAGCTGTATGGCTCAAATAAAGAGGCGTTAGCTTATTTAAATGAATTGACGGCATTTGTGAAGCAAAAAATTAGCGAGAATAAGGTACGAGAGGTTGAAACATGGCAGTTAGCACTGGGTTATTTACAGTTGTTACAGGGTGATTTTACGCGGGCAAATGAGTCTTTTAATGCGGCAAAGCCTAATTTAAAGCGCGATAATCAAAAGGTACAGTTAAAGACCTTACAATTTTTAATGAAAATAGCGCAAGTACAATCAGTTGACACCAAAATAGAAAATGAATTGTTTAGCGAATATCAAAAGATGCGCTTTTTTAATGAAAGGGACTCTTTAAATACTTTGCGTTGCATGGAAAAGACTTTTTCACGCAGTTATGAAACGCAAGGTTTGAATGGTAAGGCTTTTCTTGCGGACTTCGGCTTTGAGCCTTTGTATAGTAACCCTAAGTTTGAGGCAATTGTAGATATGCAGAAGCTAGTTGAGAAATCAGGTAAGACCTTGTTTGAGAGCTATTTAGTTAAAAAGATGGGCGCAAATCCTAAAGAAACTTTGAAAGACTTTGAGGGAACGCATTATTTCAGAGAGGGAGATTTGGCAAAGGCTCAAAACCTTTTTAAGCAGTTATCGGCAGCTTATCAGGGCAATGAAATTTTTATGGTAAGGGCTAATCCCTTTAACTTTACGGTCAATGATTGCCATGAATGTGCTGAAGAAAAGTATGGTAAGAATGTGAAGTTTACAAAGTTGTGGGTCGTAGAGCGAATGTTGGAAATGGAACAGGTAGCACAAGCTGATGCAGCAAAAGCAGCCGAAAACTACCTTTTATTGGGGAATGCTTGGTATAATATGTCTTATTATGGACCTGCTTGGCGTGCCTTAGCTTATTATCGTGGCAGCAGTGAAGCAGAACTTTTTGTTGATGATAATGGCAAGGTAGAAGCTGATAATCATTTAGTTGTGCGCGATATGGAACGTGCGATTGAGTATTATGCAAAGGCAAAAGCGGCAACAAGCGACAAGGAAATGCAAGCAAAATGTGTGTTTGGTTTGGCTAAGTCTTACCAAAATCAACAATATTGTAAGATGACAACAGCTACGAAATGGTATTGGACTCAATTAAGTGACTTGAAGAAAGGCTTCGGGGACACTAAATTTTATCAAGAGGCATTGAAAGAATGTACGTATTTCAGTACTTTTGTGAAGAAGAAATAGGGTTTTATTGCCTTACTTAATTCAGAAGAATCTACACAACCCTTGTGTTAAGGTGCTTGTTGTGTAGATTCTTCTGAATTAGGGTTGAAAGGGAAAGTCCCGAACTGTTGAAATAAATGCTTCCATAAACAACCCACACATGAAAAAAATTACCGTTACTTTTTGCCTACTCTGCTGCCTTTCTGCTTCATTTGCGCAATCTCACAGCGATTGTGTGAACGCAATAGAACTCACGTTACCAATTGATACCTTGTTGGAAATCAGTAACATAGCAGCAGCAGATTCAGGGAAGGTAATGGAGTTTTCAGCAGAAAAAACAAGCCTCTATTCTTTTGATAAGGAACACGCAAGCACTTGGTATCACCTCACCATGCCCGTAGCGGGATACATGACCTTTGATATTATCCCTAATGAAATCCATTCCGACTATGACTTTTTACTATTTCACGATAAATATGAAAACACCTGCGAAAAGATTCTACAAAAAGACATTTATCCATTGAGAAGCATTATTTCTCGAAATGATAGTTTTTTTAGGAGTAAAACAGGGCTAGATGTGTTTTCTACAAAAACGCATATTCCTTCGGGTCCTGGCGATAGTTATGGACGAATTTTATCTATCGAAAAGGGTGAGAAGTATTACCTAATTGTGGATAATTATAAGCAAAATGGAACGGGCTTTCGCATACAATTTCACCTCTATTTTTTAACCGAAATACGCGGAAAAGTGATTGATACGGAAACAAAAAAACCGCTAGAAGCAAAGGTTATTATTCAAAATGCGCAAACCCAAAAGCCTGTTTTTGAGCTACTTTGTGATAAAGAAGGAAATTATGGCGAAAAGTTATTGCCACATATTCATGAAAAATACGAAATTTTGTATCAGCAAGAAGGTTATTTTTCGGATTTTCGGCAAACTGATTTTTTTAG
>JBOFDL010000050.1:0-3941 GCA_051646985.1 Bacteroidales bacterium
TTCAAACTATAAAGACGGGTCGAAAAGTGACATTTTGGTATGGGGCTCGCTCTTTGCGAGAGGTATTTTATGCAGAGCAATTTAGAGAGATAGAGAAAAACTTTCCCAATTTTAAGTTTACTATTGCTCTTTCTGAGCCAAAAAAGGAGGATAAATGGAATGGTGCCACAGGTTTTATACATCAGGTAATAGATGAGTTATACCTTCAAAAACATGATGCGCCTGAAGATATTGAGTACTATTTGTGCGGTCCTCCTATGATGAATAGTGCTGTAACAAAAATGCTTTATGATTTGGGAGTTCCAGATGAGATGGTTATGTATGATGATTTTGGAGGATAATTAGTCTGTTAAAAGACATACTAATTTGATGAATTAAGACGTTATGCCTCACAGTAGAAGTTGGAGAACTTCTAAATGTTGACTACATGAAGAAAAAAATATTATTTGTTTTTATTATTGGATTGCTCTTTAATGCTCAACTTTTTGCGCAGCAAGGGGTAGTTTTTAGTCAATACGTATTTAATGGATTGATGATTAATCCTGCTTATGCTGGCTATAAAGAATTATTTAACGCATCGGTATTTTACAGAAATCAATGGGTTGGGATAGAACATGCTCCAACCACGATTTCTTTACTTGCAGATGCTATGGTGTATAAGAATGTACTTGGTGTTGGAGGGCATATTTTAAATGACCAAATCGGGATACAGAAAACAATTTCAATGTTTTCTGACTACTCTTATCGCATTAAAATTGACAAGAATTCTCGTCTTTCTATGGGGTTTTCTATAGGGGTTACGCGGATGAGTTTTAATGAAGACTTGGTTCGGTTAAATAATAGTGACGATCCTATCTTACAACAAGGTTGGCTGCAAGAGTCAGTTTGGCGTCCTGATTTTAATGTCGGTTTTTTTTATGATCATAAATTATTTTCTGTTGGTTTATCTTTGACAGAGTTGTGGACTAATTATGGAGTTGTAAAAAAAATGCCTCAACTTTACCTTCTAGGGCAGAGTCTTTGGACTATTGAGAAAAATTATGTTTTGAAATTTGGGTTAATGTATAAGGATGATTTTGACATGCAGCCAAGTGTAGATATTAGTGTTTTTGGGATCTTTCACGATCGCTATTGGGTTGGGCTCTTGTGGCGACATGGACTTCCATTCTCTGGACGCGTAATGAATGTTATGTCAGATTATACGAAGAAGGCGTCTTTTAACTCCATTTCTTTTCTACTTGACTTTTTTGTTTCAGAAAACTTTCATGTTGGTTATGCTTATGATTTGCCTTTGAATAGTGCGCTTACAAAAGCCTCTTATGGCTCTCATGAGGTGATGCTGGGATTTACTGTAGGGAGAAAAACGCAGAGGGTACTTACACCTCGTTATTTTTAACATGTCAATGTTTATCTTTTTGGATATTTTTTTGTGAAAAATAAATATATACGCTTCTTTTTTGTTGGGATATTCGTTTGCTTACTTCTGAATATTTCACTGCCTTTGTTCGCTCAACAACTTAAATTAGAGCCTACAATTCATCAAAATCAAGTACGAGATTTTATTTTTGGAGGTGCCTATTCTCGTGCGCTGGAGATTTGCCTCGCTTCTTATCAAAAAAATCAAACTCTTAATAATACAACCGATTTAGCTAATGTATATCGGTTGATGTTTAATTATATAGAGGCTGAAAAGTATTATGCAATTGCGTCCAAAGATGCTAATTGTCGGGCAGAGAATTATCTGTTTTATGCAGATATGCTGATGAACAATGCAAAATATAGTGAGGCCCGGGCAATGTATTACACTTATGCAACTCGTAGTGGTAATTCCTTAGGTGCACGAGAGAGTATTACAAGATGTGATTCTGCCGCAGTGATTGCAGCTAAGCCAGTTCGATATGCTATCATGAACGAGAGGCTTATAAATACTAATTATTCGGAATTTTCTCCTATACGCTCTGGTAATTTTATTGTTTTTACTTCAGATAGACCTCTTAGTTATAAACCTTTAGGTGATATTGCTAACACAAAGACAGACTCTATTGCTTTTTACTCTTTGGGATCATCGCCTAGGTCTGATATAAGGCATTCCATTTATGAAGGAGGAGTACATGATCGACGTTCAGAGAAAGAGTTAAAGAATGAGCAAAAAAGAATAAAACGTTTGATGGCAGACGAATTGGCTGGAAAATCTCAAACGCTTTATGGAGAGACAGGTCGTCCTTTTTTGAATATGTTTGCTACAAGTGTTAAATTTGGAGCAAAGGGAAGCCTTGCATCTTGGACTCTACCTCTTTTATTAGTCCCTTCTTTTACATCAGGAGAACATTTAGGGCCTTGTGCATTTACGCCAGATGGGAATACAATGTATTACAGTTATGCCGGAGAAATAGATGGAGAAATCGGGCGAGTAGGGTTAAAAGTTGTTCATAAAAAAAACGGGATATGGGGCTTGCCTCAAGATTTGCCATTTAGCAATCCTAATAGATACTCTGCTGGACATCCTTGTTTATCTTTAAATGGTAGCACTTTGTACTTTGTTTCAGATATGCCAGGAACATTTGGCGGATTAGATATATTTAAGGTAGATTTGCAACAAGATGGAAGATGGGGTACTCCTCTCAATCTTGGAGCAACAATTAATACGTCAAAAGATGAGAAGTTTCCAACTATGGGTCCAGATGGAGAGTTGTATTTTTCATCAAATGGTCATTTTGGTTTAGGGGGGTTGGATATTTTCAAGTCCGTTCTAAAAGATGGATATTGGACTCGTCCCGAGAATTTAGGTCCTCCTATTAATGCAAGTTCAGATGATTTTTCGCTAACATTTATTAAAGACTCAAAAACATCAGGATTCTTTTCCTCTAACAGACAGGGCGGACAGGGCAATGATGACATATACTCTTTTATGAAAGTTGCACCTACCGCTTCTAATACTATTCCTGTAGAGGTAACTTTGATTTCCGAGAAAGAACCATTGGGGGACGCAAAAGTAGCATTGAAAAACTTGAAAAGTGCAAAGGAGGAGATTGAGATTACTCGTGTTGATGGTATTGCCTCGTTTTCAGCAACGCCTAAACTTATTTATAGTGTAACTGCGCAGAAATCAAACTATTTACCCGCTACTGCTCTAGTAAGTACCTATCCAAAGTTTGTAAAAGGGGGGAAAGTTAGCGTTAAACTTAATTTACAGAAGCTTGCTGTTGGTCGGTCATTTAATATTAACAATATATATTATACTGCAGGGAAGACTGTGCCGAAAAAGAGTTCGTTGAAGGAACTACAAAAGGTAGTGGATTTTATGCAACAGAATCCAGGAGTAAAGATTGAAATCGGGTCGCATACAGATTCGAGGGGCAATAGAAAATCAAATATAAAACTCTCAAGTTTGCGTGCTAAAGCTTGTGCAAAATATTTGGTAAAGAAGGGGGTGGATCCTAAACGAGTTGTTTCGAAGGGCTATGGTCCAACCAAACCGCTACTTAAAAAGGCAAAAACCAAAAAGCAACATGCTAAAAACAGACGTACTCAAATCAAGATTTTATCGATAAGTGAATAAAAAAAGGGCAAGTTCTACTTGCCTTTTTTTATTGAGGATTTACTGAAATATAGTACTGCCAATTCGCACCATTGTGCTTCCACTTTCGATGGCTAACTTGTAGTCGTTAGACATTCCCATAGAGACTTCTGTAAATAAGGCAGTAGCAAGGGGTTTTATCTTTGAGAAGATATTCTTTATTGCATCGAATTCTTGAGTTATCTGCTTCTCTTTATCTGTATTAGATGCCATACCCATTATCCCGATGATTTGCGTGTTATGGAATTTTTGAAATACAGTAGAAGAAGTAAAGTAGGCTTGCAATGTTTGTGCATCAAAGCCAAACTTTGTTGACTCTTGAGCAAGGTGTACTTGTAGCAAACATTGTCGAACGATATTCAAT
>JBOFDL010000051.1:0-7363 GCA_051646985.1 Bacteroidales bacterium
ACCCCAAAAAACAGTTGTATAGTTGTTCATTCATACTTAACTAAATATATAACATTCAACATCAACAATTCTTTGCTCTTTTCTTTCAACAAATAAATCTATTTCAATTTTTTATTCATTTTTCTATTTATAATCTATAATATGCGTAAAACATTTCTATTTCTTTCCATGTTTTTTTGTGTAACTTGCTTATTTGCACAAAACATAGGCATAGGAGAATCAAATCCTGCCTCCAAAATCTCTACCAAAGGTAACCTTAGCGTAGGTACAAACTACTCTACAACAGCCGCTCCTGCAAATGGAGCCATCATTGAGGGCAACGTAGGTATCGGAACTACTGCCCCAGATGCTTCTGCCAAATTAGACATCACCGCAAGCGATAAAGGGCTACTTATCCCACGCGTTGCACTATCCGCTACCAATGTTGCAGCACCCGTTATCGCACCTGCAACAAGTTTGGTCGTTTACAATACAACCAGCACTGGAGGAGGAGTTACATCTATTTTCCCTGGCTTTTACTATTGGGACGGAACACAATGGGTAAGGATTCTTGATAATGACAATGACATGCAAAGCCTTTCTTTTAATGCAGGCACGGGAGATTTATCTATTTCTAATGGTAACACCGTCAATATTCCACAAGTTGTTGATACGGATAATCAAACATTAACCTACAATAATGTTACTGGAGATTTAACCATTGTTGATGGAAATACCGTAAACCTAAACGCTCTCAAAGACCACGATTGGTACGAAGTAGGCACAACTACCGCCCCCGATAATATAAATGACAATAAATACACCCTCGGTAGAATCGCCATTGGAAGCCTAAACCCTACCAACTACTATAAACTTATGGTGGACAGCGGAATGGTATATATCAATGGTGGAACACCTACCGCCAATTTATGTGGCGTAAGTAGTTCTTTTATTGGCTGGCCTCATTCTGGTTTACAATTAGGTAACGAAAGCGACTATCTCGGAATGGTTTTAGAAAGAAAAGGCTTAGATGACCATGATGGAATTATCTATTTTAGTGGCGAATACCCAAGCGATGCCTTACGCTTTTGTACCGCAGTATGGAACGGTTCTACCCATTGCTTTAACGAAAAGGCAAGAATCATGAACGATGGCAGCTTTGGTATTGGCACCAATGCCCCTACAGCCCAACTTCACACAACTTCATCTGTACGTTTCGCAGGACTTTCTACCAATAACGCCAACATCAATATCGTAAGCAGCGATGCAAGTGGAAACTTAGCATGGAGAGATGCCAGTACCTTAGCAGGCAATGACTGGCATATCACAGGAAATAACGCCATAGACCCAGACCTACATTTCTTAGGAACAATCAATAACGTTGCTTTAATTATTAAAACTAATGACATTAAATCAGGTGAAATTAACCCCAACGGAACTACCATTTTAGGATATGAAGCAGGACTTGTCAATGCAGGTACTCAAAATACCTTTATTGGAAGCAGAGCAGGTTTCGCAAATATAGGAGGGTCATATAATACTGCAGTAGGAAATAACGCAATGGCAGCTAATACCACGGGGGCAAATAATACGGCATTTGGAATGGCTGCATTAATAGTAAATACTACAGGTTCTTTCAATTCTGCAATAGGCGTAGGAACATTATCTAATAATACAGGAGGCTATAGCAATGTAGCGGTTGGAATACAAGCACTCTTAGCAAACACAGCGGGTTACCAAAATACTGCTGTAGGTGTTTTTTCTCAAACAGCTAATTCCACAGGCAATTCAAATGTTTCATTGGGTTCTTATTCACTTAGAGACAATACCGTAAACAATAATACCGCCATCGGACACTTCGCTATGCAAACATCTACAACAGGAACGAACAATGTAGCCATAGGAAAAAGTGCTATGCAGCAAGCCAATGCAAGCAATAATGTTGGCATAGGTTTCAACAGTTTATACTTTGCCACAAATGGGTCTAATACCGCTATTGGAAGCTCTGCCTTATATTTAAATACAGTAGGCACAAACAATGTAGCCGTTGGTACTGATGCACTTAGAGCAAACACAATAGGGATAAGAAATGTCGCAGCAGGCGCAAATGCTTCACTTTTATCTACAATTGCCAACAATAATGTAACAATTGGCGAAAGTGCCGCAAGAAATAACACCGTTGCTGGACAAAATATTGCAATAGGCTCCGATGCTTTATTAACGCAGTCTTTCAATAATGCATCAGTCGCATTTAGTAGTAACAACGTAGCCATAGGTTATCAAGCTCTACGGGTAAATCAACCCACAAGCACCTTAAACGGTATCAATAACGTAGCGATAGGAAGCAACTCCCTTGATGCAAATACCACAGGTAACAGAAATATAGGCGTAGGTACAGATGCACTTGGCGCAAACACATCAGGCGTTGCAAACGTAGCCGTAGGACGTGATGCTTTACAAGCAAATACCACCACAAGCCAAAACACAGCCTTAGGTACAGAGGCTTTGAAACTTGTAGTAGGCGGTACAAACAATACAGCCATTGGTTATCAAGCAAATAATATAGGTATAAGTGGAAGCAATAATACTTTTCTTGGCTCAAATGTAGCACAAAACAACGCAGCCAGCGATAATATTGCCATTGGCTCAAGTGCATTAAACCTTAACACCGTAGGTACTCAAAATGTCGTCATTGGTACAGGCGCAGGACAAAACTCAATAGGTTCACGCAATGTATTGATTGGATACCAAGCAGGACAAAACGAATTAGGAAGCGATAAACTATATATTGAAAGCTCAAACGCTGCTGCTCCTCTTATTGGAGGAGATTTTGTCACAAACAAAGTAGGTATCAATGCAATGCCAGCTACCAATACCCTATACATCAATGGCGGACCCCTTCATACCGCTAACAGTTGGACAGGCTCAATAGAATTAAATACAGCTAATGCTATCGAATGGAAGCCTAATGTTAGTTCCAAAACATTTGGAATGGGCTATACAACAAATGGTTTTTATATGTTCAACGCATTAGACAACTTGGGAGCAGTAGCAAATCCCGCAGAATACAGAATGATTATTCATAACAACGGAGGCACATCTATAGGCTCAAATATGGGTGGCGGATTCGTCCCCAATGCACCCTTACATGTAGAAGGCTTTATGATGGGTGGCGCAAGTAATTTTGCTTTTTATGCTTACAATGGAACAGCAAACACAGGCACTTTTAGTGGTGCTACCGATGTTACCATTTATGCCACAAATAGAGTAAGAGCTTCCGAATTTAATGCCTTCTCCGATGCCCGTATTAAAAACATCAACGGCATTTCTAATGCAGACAAAGATTTGTTTACCTTATCCCAGATACAAGTTACCGACTATACCCATATAGATGTCGTAGGAAAAGGAAAAGATAACAAAAAAGGATTCATTGCACAACAAGTTGAAACAATATACCCCGAAGCTGTAAGCAAAGCCAAAGATTTTATTCCAAATGTATATGATATAGCTTCAAAAATTATTTATCAACAAGTAAATGAAAAAGAAGGCAATTTAATCGTTACTTTAAACAAAAAACATGATTTCAAAAATGGAGATATAGTAAAAGTTATTGCTGATAAGGCTTACGAACAAAGCGTAAATATTATTGATGACAAAACTTTTATTATCAATAACTGGAAAATAGATACCAAAGAATTATTCGTATATGGAAAACAGGTAGATGATTTTAGAGCTGTTGATTATGATAGAATCTTTACCTTGAATGTCTCTGCAACACAGGCTTTATTAAAGAAAGTTGAGGCATTAGAAAAACAAAATAGTGCTTTGATGCAAAGAGTAGAGACATTAGAAGCAAACAATAGGGAGGAATTGTCGAGAAGATAATAGTTAAAGGGTTCGGAACTCTCGGAGAGTTCCGAACCCTTTAGTGTAATACATTCCGCAGCCTCCGTAATACATTATAATGCCATCGGAATATATTACATCGCCAATGTTAATATTTACAATGCCAAAGTTATACAATACAATGCTTATGTTATTTATTACAATAGTAAAGTTTTATATTACAATGCCTCCGTGATGTATTACATTGCCTTTTTTTAGCGTTCGGAACTCTCCGAGAGTTCCGAACGCTAAAAAAAGAAAATTAACCTACTTGGTGCGAGGACTATCATCAACGGTAAATCCCCAATCAGAAAGACGTTTAGGGTTTGAAGAATTGAAGGCTTTTAATAATTGCGCACTGGTCTTTACAATCTTCTCTAATTCATTCAAATAAATGTCCCTTTCTCTATATGCTTCTTCAGATTTACGTTTATGTTCCTCTGCTTCAGTATGTTTTGTTTGGGCAGTAGCTATTTTAGTGCCACTCACAGTCCAATCTTGCCCATCTAAATTATTTAAGGGCGAGGTAGCACCATCTGCTTGGTGCTTGGTATAGATAGCAAGTGCTAATTCCATCAATTCTTGTGGGTTTCTTGGAATAACAATCCTACCCGATGTTCTTCTGTTAGCCATGTAAGTAAATTCGTTTAAAGTGTTAAAAAAAAATTTGAAAGACAAAAATAAAACTTTATTTTAATAATAAAAAACTTTTGTAAAAAAAAATGCGTTTATGATAAAAATAAATAAGATATTTCAAAAAAAATACATCAATTTACTAATGCAGGGTTTAAACCCTGCATTAGTAAATTGATAATAATTAACATATCACAATTATCTACTATATTAATATTTAACAATTTAACAAAAATGATTAAACACGTTCACGTTTTTCTACTATTTAGTGTAATACTATTAAACATTGGTTTTTCACAATCTAAAAGCATAGACGTTACTAAAATCTCTATTGTAAGAGATGAATGGGGGGTCGCACATATATATGGCGATACCGATGCTGAAACTGCGTATGGCTTTGCTTGGGCTGCCGCAGAAGACAATTTTCAGATGTTACAACAGGCATATCTTTCCGTACTTTCTGTAAAAGGTATCACTTCCAATCAAAAGATGAGGGAAACCTTAGTACCACTTCACGAAGAAGGTTTTGATAAATTTAAAGAGAAAGTTAAAATGAACGCCTTTCTCGGCTTTACTTATCAGCTCTTAGAAATAGATAAATTAGTTGATGAAAAGTATGAAAAAGACATTAGCCCAGCATACAAAGCCTGTATAGAAGCCTATTGTAAGGGATTAAATGCTTACGCAGCCAAATATCCTGAAAAAGTGCTAAATAAAAAGATATTTCCTATTACTCCAAAGGTTGTAATAGGTTACTATATATTAGCATCTTCCGTTAATTGTACGATTGACCGTTCCGTAAAAATGTTACTTGACAAGAAAGAGAAAATTCCTTTAGACGAAAAAAGCACCAATATGACAGGTTCTAATGCCTTTGCCTTTCGGAAAGAAAAAACTACCGATAATAAAACATATCTTTCCATCAATCCTCATTTACCGATGAACGGAATCATGGCATTATATGAGGTACATGTTGTAAGTAAAGAAGGATTAAATTTCTATGGTGCCGCAATGCCCGGCACAATCTTCCCAGTACTTGGCGCAAACGAAAACTTAGGTTGGGGGCATACAACTAATTATTTCGATAAAATAGATGTATTCAAATTGGTAGTAGATAACAGTGGAACCCATTACAAATTCGATGGAAAATGGTTGCCATTAGAAAAAAAGAAGCTTAAATTAACATTATGGGAAAAAAACTTTAAATTATATATCCCCAAAACAGTTTACAAAACCCATTTTGGATATGCCATTAAGAAAAAAGGAGGTTATTATGTCATCAGAACTGTTGCCAACCAACAAGTAACAGCTGCCGAACAGTGGTATAGAATGATAAAATCCAAAAATTTATCCGAATTTACTGAAGCCTTAAAAATGCAAGGGCATGGAAGTCAAAGCATTACCTACGCTGATAGAGAAAATAATATATTTTTTATCAACAATGGTGCTATTCCTGATAGAAACCCTAATTATAGATGGGATTCTATCGTAAGAGGGGATATATCTGCTACAATATGGGATAAAGTTTTGCCAATTACTGCTAATCCGCAAAGTTTAAATCCAAAAGCTGGCTACGTATTTAATACAAACCACACGCCTTTTACCTGCACAGCCTCCGATTGTTGTCCCAATATTAAAGATTATCCTCACAATATTGCAAATTTTGACGTATTTGAAAATAATCGTAGTATTCGCTTCAAAGAATTGTATAAACCTAATGAGTTAATCTCTATGGAAGGCTTAAAAGCGATTAAATTTGATAAAAAGTTCTCTCCCAATTGCCTTTTTATGGAATACGTAAATCAAATACGAAAAATAGATGACAAAAAATATCCTCAATATGCCGAAATATTAAATATTATACGCAACTGGGACGGCAACACAGATGGCGAAAGCATTGGCGTAAGCGCAGTTACTTTAATTTTTGATTCTTATTTTGGAGAACATGGTTATAATTTAGGTATTTTTCATAAAAGAACAAATATTCCTGAAGAAGAATATCTTAAAGGGTTAAAACATGCAACAAAATATTTGAAAAAACATTATGGAAGCCTTAACGTTAAGTATAAAGATTTGTTTAAACATATAAGAGGTAACAAATCTATCAGTTTATTTGGCTACGCTGATATTATGGCACAGATGGCAGGAACTGTCAATTCCAAAGGCGTATATGAAGCAAATATTGGAGAAGATTTCATTATGTTTGTAAGTTATTCCGATAAGGAAACATATCCTACCTTAGAAACATTAAAGGCTTACGGGGCTTCAAACGACCCAAACAGTCCTCATTATAATGACCAAATGGAGCTTTTTGCCACGCAAAAGCCCAAAAAAGTATCAATAGATAAGGAATATATATTTAAACATGCCAAAAAAATATATTCTCCTACTGGGGATAAATAAGACTGGTATAGATTCTTTCTAAATAGTTTCAAAAAGAAAGAATACCATTCCGTAGGAATCTATATCGGTGTTTTGGATAAGTAGTACTGGTATAGATTCCTACTAAATAATTTCAAAAAGAAAGAATACCATTCCGTAGGAATCTATACCGGTGTTGTGGATAAGTAGTACTGGTATAGATTCCTACGGAATGGGGGAAGAAAGAAGGAATACCATTCCGTAGGAATCTATACCTGTGCTGTGGATAGGTAGTACTAGTATAGATTCCTACGGAATGGAGGTAAGTGAAATATTAATTTATCTAAATAATGACAATACATAACTAACAAATATTATGAATATTTATGCACTTATTACACCTATGGTATTGATACTTCTGATTATGGAAGTGATATACTGTTTAGTGAAAAAGAATGATTATTATTCTTTTCAGGATACGATTTCAAACCTTGGTACAGGTATT
>JBOFDL010000052.1:0-1537 GCA_051646985.1 Bacteroidales bacterium
AAAGCGAGGTCAAAGAATTTATCCCACACCAGCGATTGGCTTGGGACGCACAAAACATCGGTATTTTAGCCTACCACGCATGGCTCATTATCCCCACCGAAAAGGGCTGCAAGGTCATCACACAAGAAACACAGCACGGATTTATGTGCAGATTATCCGCCTTTCTCATGCCAAACCGCATGTACAAGTACCATCAAATCTGGTTAGAAGGGTTAAAAGCCATGGCAGAACAACATTAAACCTCCCAAAAATACAAAAAATACATCATTATGGCACACAAAAAGATAAAAATATGGTCAGAAGCAGAATTAGTAGATACCTTTGGCTTAACAAAAACAATCGCTACTCACCCGCTTTTGATAGACTGGCTTGATGCAAAAGTGGAGCTTAACCAAACTGAAATAGATGTTCTTTCTCGGATTAGAGCCGAAGCCATAGAATTAATTTACTCTTGGAATGAGGAAGATTTAAAGATGAATTTCATTGCATTTGTCATTGATATTGCACAACTTAGAACAAGCAAATATGTTCGTACTTTCTATGAAAAAACGGTTGAGGCTACCGTTGAGGAATATTACCTGAAAACAAAAACAGACTTCATGATTGCAAAAGGGGTCTTAGACCTCGCAAAAACACCTTATTTCCACTTTCAAGAATACAAAAAAGACCAAGACCCGCATGGCGACCCTATGGCACAATTAGTCGAAGCCTTTTTAATTGCCCAAGAAAAAAATAAAAACGGAAAGCCCATGTATGGCTGTTATGTGGTCGGACGCTTTTGGTATTTCGTAATAATGGAAGCAAAAAACTACTGCGTGTCTTATGCTTATGACTGCACCGATGAAACAGGACTATTTCACATAATCGCTGTTCTCCGAAAGTTCAAAGTTATTTTAGAAACAACGTTAATTGATTAATATATGCCAAAAAAGACTAAACAATATGCCGAAGCCGAACTAATAAAGATATTTGGCTTAAACCGTCTTATAGGAGATGATATTTTACCTTTATTAAAGGACTGGTTACAAGCAGAAACTACCTTAAATGCCGCAGAACAATACATCTTTGATTATATTTATAAAGACGCAGTGAAAAATAGTGTCGGCTGGCAAGAAGAAGACTTAAAAATGAATTTTATTGCCTTCATCTTGATGCTTGGGGATATTAAAAATGGAGAGAAATATAAATCCTATTTTGAGCAAAGTATAGAAGCAGATATAAATGGCACTTTTCTCAAAACAAAAACGGACTTTATGATAGCAAAAGGCATCTTAGAAATTCCAGAAACGCCATATTTTCATTTTCAAGAATACAAAAAACAAAGAGACCCCAGTGGCGACCCAATGGCACAACTCATCGAAGCTTTTCTCATTGCCCAAGAGAAAAATAAAAATGGAAAACCAATATATGGTTGTGAAGTTACAGGTGCTATTTGGCGTTTTGTTGTAATGAAAGATAAAGACTATGCTATCTCACAAATCTTTGATAGTACAGATAGAGCAGGCTTATTGAAAATTATCGCCATTTTACGTAAATT
>JBOFDL010000053.1:0-2362 GCA_051646985.1 Bacteroidales bacterium
TAGCACAGGCGTTAACACCTGTGCTAGGGATAAATAAAGGATTATTATGAAACTACAAAAGTAGTATTTTTTTTGAAGATGGGGCAATAAAATAAAACAAAAGCGCAATGAAGTGTGAATTTGGTTTAAAATTGATGAACTAACTTTCTAAAAGGGAAGAAAAATAAGCAAAAAGAGAGGGATTTCTAAGGTCATTTTGGCTTCGCTCAATGACCTTAGAAATCCCTATTTTAAACTAATATTATCTTGTTAAATTATCCCTTATCGCCTTTTATTTATCCCCAATCTCCTTGTCTTCTGCCAGTGATTTTGCATAACCTGAGTTAATTACGCTGTCTTTATTGCTGTCTAAAAGTTCGGGCTTTGCTTTCACTAGCGCAACAATTTCAGTGATAGAAAAAGAAGTGCGCGGCGCGAAATGATGAAAAATACCTTCTACTGCGGCATGGTCTTCGGGCGTGTCAACGGAGAGCTTGAACTGATAATCGGGGTGAAATTTTTTATAACCGCAGACAAAAATCCCTGCATCTTTGATATAGGGTGTCACATGCTCACGCTGCGAAAGGAGTTTAGCCTGCTTCGCGGCAATTTCTAAGGTCTTGAAACGAAAGACTTCTGTATCACAACCATCTTCATAATGCGGTGCGAAGGAATTAGAAAAGTAATCTAGGTGATGCCTTTCAAACAAGCCTATCGCAAAGTCAATCACCTCGCCATTATGCAAAGGACAATCGGCAGTAACGCGCACAATGATGTCATTCTCAGAGAGATGCAGTTGTTTCGCTGTCTGATAAAACCTATCCAACACATCAGATTCGCTGCCCCTTCCGCACAAAAGATTGTGTTCCTTACAAAACGCCTCAATTGGGTTGTCAATCTGTAAATCAGACGTAACCACCACAATTCTATGGGCTAAGTTAATGTTTTTCAGGCGGTTCACCATTTGTAATAACTGCGGCTTGCCTGCCATATTTTTCAGCACCTTCCCCGGCAAACGAGTCGAGCCAAGACGTGCTTGTATGAAGATGTAATTCATGTAAATAAATGCTTAGAATTAATTGTGAGTAACTTCATTTGCCTTAAATTCTTCTTGAAATAAGCCCATAAAATGCTTGTCAATGTATTCCCCTTCGACAAAAATATGCTTGCGCAAAGTGCCTTCCATGACAAAACCTAGTTTTTGATAGAGCTTAATTGCGGCGGGATTGTTTTCGTAAACCGTCAATAACACTTTCCGAAAGTTCAATTTATGGAAAGCATATTGAATCACAAGCGAGCAGGCTTCCTTACCCACGCCTTTTCCCCAGTAGTTCTTATCGCCAATTAAAATCCCTAACTCGCAAGTCCTACCAATCCAGTCGAACTTGTCAATCTTGATATTTCCAATATGTTGGTGCGTAATTTTATCACAAATGGCAAACATCACTGCATTTGGATTGTGAATCACCCCTTGCAAAAACTTTTGTAGTTCTTCCATAGTCGAGGGATAATAACCTGTCAATAAACCTTTGGTTATCTCCTCGTCATTAAGCCAAGAAAGGTAGGCAGGAGTCGCATCAGTTAGCGCGATTCCCCTTAAATATATGGTGTTCCCAGTTAAAAAATGACTGTTCATCTCAATTTTCAATGTTATGTTTTTCTTCTAGTAAGACAGCGTGTTTTTCCATCTCCTCCTGATTTTTGGTCAAATTGCTGCCGTGCATTCGATAACGATATAGAGGCAGGGGAATGTGTTGAATGGCGTAATTTTTTAGAAAACGAATGCGTAGGTCTTCTTCTTCTCGTGCGCGAAATCGTTCATCGTATAAACCAATTTCGTAAATCAAATCCTTTCTGAACATAATACCACAGGCAATAGGTTGTGCTTCTGCCGAAATATGTTCAAGGTGATTGCCGCGTTCATCTACCAAATGATAGTCAATGGCAACCGCATCAAATTTGCTGTTTTGGTCTAAAAAAAGTTTTTGAACCAAGAGTAAATCCTTTTGAATGTAGTCGTCAGCATCTAAGAACACGATATATTGCCCTTTTGCTTTTTTGATACCGAAATTACGCGCTGCCGCAAGCCCTACATTTTCCTGCAAATTATAAATTCGGGCTACATCTTCATAGTTTTCCAATATATCAGCTGTGTAATCGGTGCTACAATCATTGACTACCACAATTTCAAAATCTCTTTTGGGCAAAGATTGGTCGAGGCAGGAGCGAATGGCACGCTCCACATAACGTGCATAATTATAGGTGGTAATGATAATAGAAACCATAATTTCAGAAGGAAGAAAAAATTCAGCCCGCGAAATTAAAGAAAAGTGTGCAATTCTACAATTTATTCTCCTTCGCCTACCAAAATCCCAAAAGATAA
>JBOFDL010000054.1:0-9919 GCA_051646985.1 Bacteroidales bacterium
GGGGGTAATAAGATTTTTAGTTATCGTTCAATTAGCCATTGAAAACCTAAATTTACTTACCATCTACGCAATCAATGTGTACAAAAAAAGCCTTAATAACTGCAAGTGCATTTATCAAGACTAAAGAAAAAGGGGGTAGTATATTCTATAAATACTTCAATAAAGACAGGATTAATAATCTATCCTTTCTTTGTGTCCGCCACTCATTTGTTTCCACGCATACCAAATGTATGCCACAACAAAGGGTATGCAAATGGAGGCATAACTCATGGCTTTAAGCGTAAAGCGACTGGATGAACTATTGGCTAATGCTAATGAACTTTGAGCATCAGATAATGAGGGATAATAAGCCGTATTGTTATATCCTGCCAAAAGCAATAGCATCATCACCGTAAGTATTGTTCCTGCGCCACTAAACCAAATTGCGATTGGACTATGTTTTTTTATTCCTATAAAAATACCCCACAAGACTGCGCCTATGCCCATCAAAAGTAAGATGCCGATAAGTGGCATTTGCAATAAATTTAGGGAGTAAATAAAAGGCACTTTTGTGAAATTCCCACTGATTACATTGAATTGGTAACCACTTGAAAATAGTATGGATATGAAAAATGTCAAAAATGTTACCAAAAATGCCGCTGAGGATATAAACAATGGTCGTTTTGCGTTTTGTTTAATAACTGCACTATCAATACTATTGTAAAAATAGTGTATTGCAAGTACTCGTGCCAAAAAAAACACGGCGAGTCCCAAAGCTACATTTCTATAATCAAGTACTGCTTCTAAGCCTCTAAAGGGATTTTGCCATTGTGAAATAACATTGCTTTGCTCTCCCATAAAGTTTGTGATATTGTGTTTTTGCACAATAAACTCTCCTCCTGTAAATAAAGTACCCACTGCACAGCCGAGTAATATAGAACCGAACAATCCATTCAATAACAAAAACCATTCATACGTCTTTGCGCCTAAAATATTGGCGGGCTTACTCCTAAATTCATAGGCTACGGATTGAATGACAAAGAAAAATAAAATGGACATCCATACATAAAATGCTCCCCCAAAACTCGTTGAGTAAAATAACGGAAATGATGCAAAAAATGCTCCCCCAAAAGTGACTAAGGTCGTAAACGTTAACTCCCATTTATGTCCAAGAGCTGATACAATTAAATCTCTTTCTTTCTTTTCTTTTCCGAGAGAGAAGATAAACGTCTGTCCGCCTTGTACAAATAGTAAAAATACAAGTATCCCGGCCAATAGCGATAATATCGCCCACCAATAGTGTTGTAATAATATATAAGTCGTATCCATAGTGTATGTGTGTATTAAGATATAATAAGATTATTCAAATAAATATGGGGATAACTATTCGTCTTGTGGACCAATTTTTATTTGCTTGAACATTATACTCAATTCTGCAACAAGCATCACTGCAAATAAACTCGCAAATAAAAAGAATGTTACAGCAACACTCGTAGAATCAATGCTTGAGAGTGAGGCTATCGTAGGTAATAAATCTTGAATCGTCCAAGGTTGACGACCAACCTCTGCAACCACCCAACCTGCTTGTGAGGCAATATAAACCAAAGGTATGGATAAAAGCATTGTATATAAAAACAAACGATGTGTTGCAAGTGTCTTCTTGTACTGAAACCAAATTGCTAAAATAAATAAGAGTATAAAGTAAAATCCTAAAAAAACCATAATCCTAAAACTATAAAACGTCATTGGAATATTGGGAATAATATCTTTAGGGGAGTTAAGATAAGCGTATCCAAAATATGCAAAATTTTCTTTCAAGAATATCTTTCCCTCCTCAGTAGAAGAGTCGAATAAATGTTTAAGTTCACTCTTTTCTTGTTCATTTCCACTTTTAACTGCAGCATGATATAGGCGCAATTTTTCTATTGCAATACGCCCCCGAACTATCTTTTCATCTGCCCCCATAATACCTTGCTCTTTATTGCCATAAACCAAGTCATTAAATCCCGGAACAAAGGCTTTTATATCGTGAAATGCTAGAAATGACAACATACTTGGAATATCTATCTTTGCCAAGAACTCCGATTCTTGATTATCAAGCTCTTTCTTCGGGTTAAGCACGCCCAATACGGTAAGATTAGCATTTGTGCTTCCCTTATACAATCCCTCAAAAGCAGCGAATTTTGCTGGCTGATATTTTGCAACATAAACGCCTGATGTATCTCCTGTCCAAAGAAGGATTAAGGAACTTAGTAACCCAAACACAGCCGCAATCTTAAAACTATTAAGCGCAAAAGATTGTTCTCTTTTTTTAATCAAAAACCAGGCTGATATTCCTGCTACAAATACGGCTGCAGTCATAAAGCCCGATGCCACAGTATGGATGAATTTAGTTACAGCTACTTCAGAAAAAGCAATTGCCCAAAAGTCAATCATTTCATTACGTGCTGTTTCAACATTAAACTCCATGCCAACAGGATGTTGCATCCACGCATTAGCAACCAATATCCAAATAGCAGAGAGTACCGTACCAATAGCAGTTAACCATGTAGATGTTAAGTGAAAGCGGTCTGAAACCTTATCCCAACCAAAGAACATAACTGCAAAAAATGTTGCCTCCATAAAAAATGCCAACATTCCTTCAATAGCAAGCGGGGCTCCAAAAATATCTCCAACAAAATAGGAGTAATTCGACCAGTTTGTCCCAAATTGAAATTCTAAGATTAGGCCTGTTGCAACTCCTACGGCAAAGTTTATAGCAAATAAGCGCATCCAAAATTTCGTCATACGCTTCCATTCAGGATCTTTTCCTTTTTGAAGATAAAGCGTCTCCATAATGGCGCAGATAAAGCCCAAACCCAAGGTTAGTGGAACAAAAATCCAATGATACATCGCAGTCATAGCAAATTGCAACCTTGACCACGCTAATACATCTAAATCAAACATAGACAATCCTTTTTTTGAATTAATATCTTAAATAAAAACATATATTCATCTAACTTATAGATGAAAGATTTATTCGTCAATTGTTTTTTTAATCAATTGTTCTCGCACAAAAATTGCTTTTTCTGCCTCTGTATTATAAGCAGACAAACTAGACCTAAAAAAAAATATTTTAAGAATCACAAACATCACAAATAACTTTATCAAAATTAATATCCAAAGAGTGCGACCAATGGTCATATTCCTAAATCCATCAATATAAAAGTAAAATATTTTACGTAAAATTGACATATAAATAATCTAGGATACGATAGTGGAAAATCTTCATATATATCTTGCGTGAAACAAATATAGAAAAATATATTAGGTTGAGACTCCTTTTGACGAATATATTCACATAAGAAAAAATGGCAAACTAAATAGTTTGCCATTTTTTCTTATATAGAAGAATTTTAAGCCTCTATTTTACGATCCCGTTTACTCATACGTTGCATGTCTTCTGCTGAGCCTACAATAATACGGTCAAAATCCCGCAATCCTGTTCCCGCAGGAATTAGATGACCACAAATAACATTTTCCTTCAATCCCTCAAGTTTATCAACTTTTCCACTAATAGCGGCTTCATTCAAAACTTTAGTCGTTTCTTGGAAAGAGGCAGCTGACATAAAACTACGAATTTGTAATGCAGCGCGAGTAATCCCTTGCAAAACTTGAGCCGAAGTTGCGGGAACAGTATCTCGTGCCTCAACTAATCTCAAATCTTTACGTTTAAGTGCGGAATTTTCATCTCTCAAGTGACGAGTTGAGATAATTTGTCCTGCTTTAAATTGAGTAGAGTCTCCTGCATCAAGAACAACTTTTTTATCAAAGATATTGTCATTTTCTTGCATAAAATCCCATTTATCAACGATCTCTTTTTCAAGGAAGCAAGTATCTCCTGACTCTGCTATTTCAACTTTCCGCATCATCTGACGTACAATCACCTCAAAGTGTTTATCATTAATTTTTACTCCTTGAAGACGGTACACCTCTTGGACTTCATTAACAATATACTCTTGAACTTTTGTGAGTCCCAAAATTTTGAGAATATCATTTGGCGTAATCGCTCCATCAGACAATGGAGTGCCTGCTCGAACAAAATCATTCTCTTGAACCAAAATTTGCTTTGATAAAGGAACAAGATATGTGCGAGCATTACCTGTTTTAGACATCACCGTAATTTCTCGATTTCCTCTCTTGATTTTACCCATTGTAACCTCTCCATCAATCTCAGAAACTACCGCAGGATTACTCGGATTACGCGCTTCAAACAATTCTGTTACACGAGGTAATCCTCCTGTAATATCTCCTGCTTTACCCACTGCTCTAGGTATTTTAACAAGTACATCTCCTACATTTATCTTTTCATTTCTATCAACCTCTATATGTGCTCCAACAGGTAAACTATAAGATTTAAGTTCAACTCCTTTTGTTCCTAGTACCTTAATAACAGGATTTTTTGTTTTGTCTCGAGATTCAATAATAACCTTTTCACTATGCCCTGTTTGCTCATCTGTAACCTCTCTAAATGTTTGATTTTCTATTAAATGTTCAAACTCAACCTTTCCTGCAAATTCAGAAATAATAACGGCATTATAAGGGTCCCATTCACAAATAAGATCTCCACTTTTTACCTCAACACCATCTTTAAAGTATAATGTTGCTCCATAAGGAATTGCATGTGTATAAAGAATTGCGCCTGTATTTTTATCAACAATATACATTTCGGCTAGTCGCCCAATAACTGCCTCTACCGTTTTTCCGTCTAATTCTTTTTCAACGGTACGAAGTTCGTCAATCTTTAGAATTCCATCATAGCGAGCTACAACTTTCGAATTACTCATTACATTAGAGGCAGTTCCTCCTACGTGGAACGTACGAAGTGTTAACTGCGTGCCAGGCTCTCCAATTGACTGTGCCGCGATAACACCAACGGCTTCTCCCTTTTGCACCAAACGACCCGTAGCAAGATTGCGTCCATAACACTTAACACAAACCCCTTTTCTAGACTCACAAGTGAGTACTGAACGAATTTCAACCTGTTCAATTGGTGAAGCCTCTATTGCTTTTACAACGTCCTCTGAAATTTCCTCTCCCGCCTGCACAATAACATCGCCCGTAATAGGATGTACAATATCATACACGGAAGTACGTCCTAATATACGTTCTCCCAATGACACAATTACCTCTTCATTATTTTTAATTGCGGTTGCAACCAAGCCTCTTAGCGTACCACAATCTTTTTCATTGATAATAACATCGTGAGAAACATCTACCAATCTTCGAGTTAAATATCCTGCATCTGCAGTTTTCAATGCAGTATCCGCAAGCCCCTTACGTGCTCCGTGCGTTGAAATAAAATACTCCAAGACAGAAAGTCCCTCTTTAAAGTTTGCCAAGATTGGATTTTCAATAATTTGAGCGGTCTCTGCTCCCGATTTTTGAGGTTTGGCCATTAGACCACGCATCCCGGAAAGTTGTCTAATTTGCTCTTTAGAACCACGCGCTCCAGAGTCCAACATCATATACACAGAGTTGAAGCCTTGATTATCTGAAATTAACTGCTTCATTAGAATCTGAGTAAGTTTAGCATTAGTATGTGTCCATACATCAATTACCTGATTATAACGCTCATTATTGGTAATAAACCCCATGTTGTAGTTACTCTCCACCTCAGAAACTTGACTATATCCCTCTTGAACCAACTCTTGCTTTTCTTTTGGAATAATAACGTCATCAAGATTAAAAGACAATCCGCCTTTAAATGCCATACGATAACCCAAATCCTTAATGTCATCAAGAAACTTAGCCGTTACTGCTATACTATTTGTCTTAATAATTACACCAATTAAGTCTCTAAGTGTTTTTTTTGTTAACAATTCATTTACATAGCCAACTTCTTTTGGCACATATTGGTTAAAAATAACTCGACCAACAGTTGTTTCAATTACCTCTTGCTTATAGGCATTTTCTTCGATTTTCCAAATTGGATAACGTACCTTTATGACTGCGTGTAAATCAACAGCTTTTTCATTATACGCAATTTCCACCTCCTCTGGTCCATAAAAAATACGTCCCTCACCTTTTGCTCCAGGTCTATGCTTGCTAATATAGTACAATCCAAGCACCATGTCCTGTGAAGGCACAGTAATTGGGGCACCATTGGCAGGATTCAAGATATTATGAGAGCCCAACATTAAAAGTTGTGCCTCCAAAACAGCGGCATTTCCTAACGGCAGATGTACTGCCATTTGGTCGCCATCAAAGTCTGCATTAAATGCGGTACACGATAATGGATGTAATTGAATTGCCTTTCCCTCAATAAGACGAGGTTGAAACGCTTGAATCCCTAGACGATGCAATGTCGGTGCTCGGTTAAGTAACACGGGATGCCCTTTCATCACATTTTCTAAGATATCAAAAATCACAGGATCTTTACGATCAACTATTTTTTTTGCAGATTTAACGGTTTTTACAATTCCTCTCTCAATTAATTTTCGAATAACAAAAGGCTTGAAGAGTTCTGCTGCCATATCCTTCGGCAAACCACATTCATGCATCTTAAGCTCAGGTCCTACAACAATAACTGATCTTGCAGAATAATCTACACGTTTTCCTAATAAATTTTGTCTAAAACGACCTTGTTTGCCTTTTAAACTATCACTTAGTGATTTAAGAGCACGATTTGCCTCTGTTTTTACAGCACTTGCTTTGCGAGAGTTGTCAAATAAGGAATCTACAGCCTCTTGCAACATTCGTTTTTCATTGCGCAAAATTACCTCAGGTGCCTTAATTTCAATTAATCTTTTTAGGCGATTATTTCTAATAATAACACGACGATATAGGTCATTCAAATCTGAAGTTGCAAAGCGACCTCCATCAAGAGGCACCAATGGACGCAACTCTGGAGGAATAACCGGCAATACTCGCATAATCATCCACTCTGGTTTATTCACATCTCGAGAGTCTCGAAACGACTCCACTTCTTGTAATCTTTTTAAAGCCTCAGTCTTTCGTTGTTGCGAGGTTTCTCTATTTGCTCTATCTCTCAAGTCATACGATAATGCATCAAGATCTACACGTTGAAGCAATTTGTAAAGAGCCTCCGCCCCCATACCCGCAATAAATTTATTTGGATCTGAATCATCTAAAAGCGCATTTTCTTTAGGAAGTTCTTCCCTAATTTGCAAATATTCCTCCTCGGTCAATAAGTCTCTTTCGGCAAATCCTTTAGATTCCATTATACCAGGCTGCACGACAACATAACGCTCATAATAAATGATCGTATCCATTTTTTTTGTAGGGATACCTAAAAGATAGCCAATTTTATTTGGAAGTGATCGAAAATACCAAATATGTGCAACAGGAACAACCAAATTAATATGTCCCATACGCTCTCTCCGCACCTTTTTTTCAGTAACTTCTACTCCACAACGATCACAAACTATACCCTTATAGCGAATACGCTTATACTTTCCACAATGACACTCATAATCCTTTACGGGTCCAAATATCCGTTCACAAAACAAACCATCACGTTCTGGTTTATATGTTCGATAATTGATAGTTTCAGGCTTTAAAATCTCCCCACTAGATAGTGCAAGAATTTGCTCTGGTGAAGCAAGATTAATGCTTATTTGGCTAAAATTACTTTTAAGTTTCGTTTCCTTTTTCATCTACATTATTTTATGCAATTTGGAGCATCTTAGTTATCTTAATCCATATTCACACTCAGTCCTAGACCTCGCAATTCATGCAAGAGAACATTTAATGACTCTGGAAGTCCTGGAGTAGGCATTGGTTCTCCTTTTACAAGAGTTTCATAGGCTTTTGCACGGCCAACCACATCATCAGATTTAACAGTAAGGATTTCTTGTAAAATATTTGCAGCACCAAATGCCTCCAGTGCCCATACCTCCATTTCTCCAAAACGCTGTCCGCCGAACTGCGCTTTACCTCCAAGAGGTTGCTGAGTAATAAGAGAGTATGGTCCAATTGAACGAGCGTGCATTTTATCATCTACCATATGTCCGAGCTTTATCATATAGATAACTCCTACTGTTGCTGGTTGGTCAAAGCGCTCACCTGTACCTCCATCTCTCAAATATATTTTCCCAAAACGATTAAGACCTGCTTTATCCGTATATTCATTGATTTGATCTAAGCCTGCTCCATCGAAAATAGGAGTGGCAAATCTTTCTCCCATTTTCTGTCCTGCCCAACCCAAAACAGTTTCATAAATCTGACCAAGATTCATCCGCGAAGGAACGCCCAAAGGATTAAGTACAATATCAACAATCGTTCCATCATCCAAAAATGGCATATCTTCATCACGCACTACTCGAGCAACAATTCCTTTATTGCCATGGCGACCGGCCATTTTATCTCCTACTGTAATTTTTCTTTTCTTCGCAATATAAACCTTTGCCATTTGAACAATGCCAGTAGGCAATTCATCTCCTACAGTCAGATTGTACTTTTTTCGCTTAATTTCAGCCTCTATTTCTTTTGACTTAATGATATAGTTTGAAATTAATTTTCGAATAATTAGATTTTTTTCTTTATCTGTTGTCCACTTAGAAGAATTTATGTTCGCATAATTAAGATCCATTAAAATTCGCTGACTGAATTTCACGCCTTTATCAATGAGGCTTGCTCCGAAATAATCCGTTATTCCTTGCGAAATTTTTCCATTCACAATAGTAAAGAGCTTATCAACTAAAAGACCCTTAAGTTCATGAAGCCGAATAGCCAAATCATCATCAATTTTCTGAAGTAGGTTTTTTTCACTACTTCTAGCACTTTTCTTCTCTTCTTTGTCTCTAATGACACGAGAAAACAATTTCTTGTCAATAACTGTTCCATAAAGAGATGGAGATGCCTTTAAAGATGCATCTTTTACATCCCCGGCTTTATCTCCAAAAATAGCTCTTAGAAGTTTTTCCTCCGGAGAGGGATCACTTTCTCCTTTTGGCGTAATTTTCCCAATCAAAATGTCTCCAGGAACAACTGGTGCGCCAATTCGGATAATTCCGTGCTCATCTAGATGACGCGTTGCTTCCTCACTTACGTTAGGAATATCTGAGGTTAATTCTTCCATGCCTCGTTTTGTATCTCTAACCTCCATGATATATTCATCAATATGAATTGATGTAAAAACATCTTCTCTCACTAATCGCTCGGACAATACAATTGCATCCTCAAAATTATAGCCCTTCCAAGGCATAAAAGCGACTTTAAGATTACGGCCTAATGCTAATTCTCCTCCCTGAGTAGAGTAGCCCTCTGTTAGGAGTTCGCCTTGAAGCACAGTTTGTCCCTTACAGACTACTGGGCGTAAATTTATACAAGTATTTTGATTTGTTTTTTGATATTTTGATATCTTATAAACAGTTATATCTGTATCAAATAAAATAAATTTCTCTTCTTCTGTATAATCGTATTTAACATGAATTTCTCTTGCATCAACATAAACAATTGTTCCATTCCTTTTTGCCATAATTTGAGTGCGACTATCACGTACTACATCTCTTTCAAGACCCGTACCAACAATAGGTGCTTCTGGAGAAATAAGGGGAACGGCTTGACGCATCATATTCGCACCCATTAATGCTCGATTTGCATCATCATTCTCTAAAAAAGGAATAAGTGATGCTGCAATAGAAGCAATCTGATTTGGCGCAACATCCATGAGTTCTATTTTGTCGGGTTCAACAACAGGATAATCTGCCTCCAAACGACATTTTACTCGTTTATCTAAAAAAGTCCCATCTGCTACAAGAGCAGCATTCGCTTGTGCAATAATCTTACTTTCCTCCTCCTCTGCACTCATATACACCACATCATCATTCGTGAGATTTACTTTTCCTTCATGAATTTTTCGATAAGGGGTCTCAATAAATCCTAGATTGTTAATACGAGCATAAACACAAAGTGATGATATTAGACCAATATTAGG
>JBOFDL010000055.1:0-2669 GCA_051646985.1 Bacteroidales bacterium
AAATAGTAAATCCTGCCATTCTATTACATTAGGCTTGCAATCTGCAAGCCTAATGACTTTATTGCGCTGTGCATCACGGCGTGCAGGATCAATATAAATTGCATCAAATTTTTGCGTAGTTTTTTTTAGAAAATCAATACTGTTTTGTGCAATTGAAGTAATGTTTTTTGCTCCAAGCGAGATAAAGTTAGCATTTGTAATTGCTTGCAAATCTCTATCCTGCTCAATGTGCAGTACTTGTTTGGCTGTTTGAGCAATGTAAAAACTATCAATCCCCAATCCGCCAGTAAGGTCAATTACGTTTTTATCGACAAATAATTCTGCTTTGTAGCGAGCCGTTTCCTCTGATGAGCATTGTTCCATTGCCAAGCGTGTCGGAAAAAGATAGAGAGGGTTAGCGCAAAATGAGGGCAGTTTTTTTTTGTGCTTTTGGCGTGCTTCAATCTGCTGCGCTGCCATTTTTAAGTCAACTTGTTCAGGGATATTTTTTCGTAGAACTAGTTGAAGAACATCTATATTGGCATTTTCCAAAATAAAGTTAATGGTTGCTTCATTAAGGAGCGCTTTTGACATAAAACTGATGTTATAGCCAGTATAGTAAAGTGGAAAATAATATCATTAAGACTAGTGCAAATGGATATACGGTTGCATAAGCAATTTGGGGAATATTAGTCTCGGTTTTTGAGGTAATGGCAGATAGCCCCGGCGTGCTAGTCATTCCGCCTGCCAAAACGCTTAATACTGTAAGATAGTTAAGTTTGAGTATATAACGTCCTACGAGTAGTCCTACAATCATTGGAAGTATCGTTACGCCAGCACCAATAAGCACAGGGGTAATTCCATGCTCCATAAGTGCTGCTTGCATTTCTTTACCTGCTTCCGTTCCAACGCCTGCTAAAAACAAAAGTAGCCCTAGTTCTCGAAATAATTGATTGGCATTGCTAGACATACTCCAAATAATTGGACCTGTTTTTCCAAGTGCGCTCAACACTAAAGCTGCTGTTAAAACCCCACCAGTAACCCCCAAGTTAAAATCAACGCCAGCAATGGGAATAGAGATTTTTCCTAATACAATCCCTGCTAAAATTCCTAATGCGATAGGTAAAAAATCAGTGCTTGATAGACGTTTATTGTCATTGCCTAAAAGTTTTACCACCATGTCAATATTTTCTTTTTTGCAGGCGACTAATACACGGTCTCCAAATCGCAGGGAAATATCTGCATCTGGAACAAGGTCTATGCCACTACGGCGAATGCGAACCAATGTAGCATCAAAATTACTAGAAAGATTAAGTTTTGATAAGGGTTTATTGATTACCACTTTGTTTGTGACTAATACCCAATCTACTTGATGTTCCGCAGTTAATTCTAACTCTTCATTGGGTAGAGATGTGCCAATAAATATGGAAAGTTGTTGTAAATCACGCTCTGTCCCTACAGCACGTAGAATGTCGTGATTATAAAGGATGGTGTCTTTATTTGGCGTAGTTGTAATGCCTTCATGTTTTACACGAGAGATTACACAACCTGTTGTTGCACGAATATGTAGTTCTCGAATACTTTTTCCATTAATATTAGGATTTTGTACTTGCAAGTTTTTGCTTATAATAGGTTCTACATAAGCTTTTTGTTCCCTTTCATAATCCTTTTCACAACGTCTAAAATCAATTTTTGCAATAATTGGAGCAAGTTGCAAAAATAATATGACGAGTATAACGCCTAGAGGATATGAAATTCCATATCCGATAGAGGCAAGTGGCGACCCTGAGATTTCAACAGCAGCCGCTAAGCCTGGTGTACTAGTAAGAGCTCCATTAAGGATTCCTAAAATTAAATTTTTATCAATATCAAATATTTTTCCAAATATTCCTGCTATAAGTGCCGCAAATCCTACAACTACACCTGCAACAATTACAAGTTTTCTTCCATCTTTCATAAAGGCGTTAAAGAACCCAGGACCTGCTTGCATCCCAATTGTAAAGATGAAAAACACTAACCCAATATTCTGCACTACTTTTGGCATAGATAAGCCGAAATGTCCAAGTAAGAGAGCAATGAAAATTACCGCAGAGGTATCTAGCGAAAAGCCTTTTATTTTGATACGACCAATAATAAGCCCTAAGGCTATTACCAAAAATAACACAAAGTACGGTTGCTCAAAAAGCCCTGCCATAATTGAAAGATATATTGATTTATATATTTGGGAGAAAAGCCCTGCAAAATTACACAAAAAGCTTGCTAAATTTACTTTGGCAACAAAGATTAACATTTTGACAAATGTTTGCCAATCAAGCAGTTTGCGTTTTTGTTTAAAAATAAAAAGTCGAACAAAAATCCTTTTGTACTATATTTGTCGCCCTAAATAAAAGGAGTACGTATATTACAAGTATCATGAATTCATCAACAACCCTTAGCTATACTGAAGACAATATTAAATCACTAGATTGGCAAGAACATATCCGCCGTCGTCCAGGTATGTATATAGGAAAGTTGGGAGATGGAACATCGCCCGATGATGGCATTTATGTGCTACTAAAGGAGGTGTTGGATAACTCAATGGATGAATATGCAATGGGTTTTGGAAAACGCATTAATATTACCATTGATGAAGTGGGGGCAGTAAGTGTGCGAGACTTTGGGCGAGGAATCCCCTTGGGAAAGGTAGTTGA
>JBOFDL010000056.1:0-1836 GCA_051646985.1 Bacteroidales bacterium
CAAACTTGAACTTGAATAAATTTTCGAGCAAGAGAAGCGAAACCGTCCCTGTAATTGCAGGGGCGTTTTTTTTTGCACATAACGAATTGGCAAATTTTATATACCTTTGCTATGTTGTACCAATCTAGTTAACCGTGAATATTCAGTTTTGCAGCAATGATAAGAAGTGTCAAGCATTTTTCGCATATGTAAATAATCCATCGGATAGAAGTGCGTTAAAAGTATTTCGTAAGTGCTTCAACAAAGACATCGCCCATCCAGCAAATAAACTCTATCAAAGACTCAGTAGTGCAAAAAATGCAGAGATTTATAATAGGCTATATGGAGGCAATAACAAAATAGAAAAATATGCAGGAGTGAGCATAAACTCTCCTACCGTATTGAAAGTCAGATTAACCCAAGCATATCGGAAGTTTTTCTATTTTTATGCAGCAAACAATGAATATTCTCTTATGAAAGATTGGAGTAGTTTTAAGGATGTGGAAAGTATATACATATACGAGATTAATAACCACGATTATTCAAGAGCATAATGAGCCCGCTTGTACAAAAACAGGATGTTATAAACCAAGTTCAGTTTCTTAACCCTATTGGGTTGGAGTTGAAAGAGATTTTTGAGGCAAATGAGATTCCATTAACTACACTTTCTGAATTTGCTGTTGACTATAGTAATTTAGAGAAAGTGTCGAAATTAAACAAAAACACACTCAAAAAGATTGCGGCTAAGATAACTATTCCTGATCTCTATGATTATTTCATACTATTCCAAGAAAACTATGCTGAAAACAAGAATAAGGCAGATGCAGAGTATAAGTTGCTAAAGAAGAAGTATAATGAAATTAAGCAGATATACCCTCTATTACAAGGCGAGTTTAATGATGGCATAGACAAATTTGAGGATTTGAGTAATTTTTTAAATATTTCTGATGAAAAAAAAATACTCGAAGAAGTCAATACTAGTGTTGCGATGTACAGGATTGCGAACTTTTCCCCAAACAGTTTAAATTTATATGCTTGGCTAAGAAGGGGAGAGTTAGACTTTGCAAAGTTTTCTGGTCTGAGGTATAATAAAGAAGCCCTGCTTGAATGGATAAATCAAAAGGAGTATATGAGTAGGTTGTCGGATGTTGATTATTTTCTGTCTTTGCCAAATAAATTGCGCGAATATGGAGTTGCATTAGTTTATACACCATATCTTGAAAAAACAGTTTGTGGGGCAGTGAGATGGATTAGATGCGTTCCCTTAGTGCAGATATCAGACAGAGGAAAAAACTTAATAGGTGCTTGGCATACACTATTACATGAATTAGGGCATGTTGTGCTACACGAAGGTGACGAGGTCTTTGATGATGAAGGCTTGTCCCTCTCAAAAGCAAACATAAGTAAGAAAGAGAAACAAGCGAATGACTTCTCCTATCAATATTTATTCAATGGAGACGAATTAAGACGGCATATATTTGCGTTCCGCAATAAAGCAGTGAGTTCTGATTTTACGGAAAAAACCGCAAAAGAATTCGCAGTCCCCGAAAGTGTTGTTGCCTATTGGGCTCAAAAGGCGCAGTTAAAGAAGTGCCCATTAAAATGCCACATACCTTCCATTAAATTTTAGACTGCAGCCTTTTTACTTCCATCCCTTGTTGATGTGTGGCAAGACTTGTACAGGCTCGCCTTTTTGTTCCTTTAGAACACGCCAAGTGGTGGCGTAGGTAATGCGATAAATTTCGTAGTTTTTAGAGGCATCTGCCTTGCTGATGTTGGTGCGAATGAGTGGGGTTGTTTTTTGCTCTACCGACCAGCCGTGTAGCAATTCATGAATTTTATCTATAATGTCAAGCA
>JBOFDL010000057.1:0-5743 GCA_051646985.1 Bacteroidales bacterium
ATTTTTGTAGCCCTTTTTTGTTTTTAATCAATGTTTGCTTGGCTAAGGCATAGGCTTCATCTACCAAAACTTGCACCTCTGCATCAATCATCTCCGCCGTTTTTTCACTGTAGGGTTTTGAAAAAGAATACTCCTGGCCAGAACTATCATAATAACTCAAATTGCGTAATTTCGGACTCATTCCAAAATAGGCAACCATAGAATAGGCTTGTTTTGTAACACGTTCTAAATCGTTAAGAGCACCTGTGGAGATTTTATTAAAAGTATTTTCTTCTGAGGCTCTACCTCCTAATATTGAAGCCATTTCATGCAATAATTGTTCTTGCGTTGTAATTTGGCGTTCTTCGGGTAAATACCAAGCTGCTCCAAGTGAACGTCCACGGGGAATAATAGTTACTTTAACTAATGGATTAGCGTGTTCTAACAACCAACTTACCGTTGCATGACCTGCTTCATGATAAGCAATCGTTCTTTTTTCTTCTATTGAAATAATCTTATTCTTCTTTTCTAAGCCTCCGATAATACGGTCAACTGCATCAAGAAAGTCTTGTTTGTCAATATGTGTTTTATTTTTACGTGCAGCAATTAAAGCGGCTTCATTACATACATTGGCAATGTCTGCTCCCGAAAAACCAGGAGTTTGCTTTGCTAAAAAGTCAATTTCAAAGCCATCAATTAATTTCAAGCCTCGCAAATGCACTTTGAATATATCAAGACGTTCTTTAAGGTCTGGTAAGTCAACGTGAATTTGTCTATCAAAACGGCCTGCACGCAATAATGCTCGATCAAGAATGTCTGCTCGATTTGTGGCAGCAAGAATAATAACGCCTGAGTTGGTTGCAAAACCATCCATTTCGGTCAGAAGTTGATTTAGAGTATTTTCTCGCTCGTCATTTGATTGCATTGTTACTTTACTGCCTCGTGCTCGGCCAATGGCATCTATTTCATCTATGAAAATAATGCAAGGCGATTTTTCTTTTGCTTGTTTAAATAAGTCTCGCACTCGCGAGGCTCCTACCCCAACAAACATCTCTACAAAGTCAGAGCCTGAGAGTGAAAAAAATGGAACATTTGCTTCGCCTGCAACAGCCTTGGCTAAAAGTGTCTTTCCAGTACCTGGAGGTCCAACAAGGAGTGCGCCTTTGGGAATTTTTCCTCCTAAATCAGTATAACGTTTTGGTTTTTTTAAGAAGTCGACAATCTCCATTATCTCAACTTTTGCTTCTTCTAAACCTGCAACATCATTAAAGTTTACTCGCACTTTATTGTCTTTGTCAAACAATTGTGCTTTTGATTTACCTACGTTAAAAATCCCCCCTCCTCCTGCGGCTCCACCCATTCTACGAGACATGAAAATCCAAACCCCTATCAATAAACCTATAGGTATTAAGTAGCCCAAAATCCCCCCTAAGTAGTCTGTGCGCTCTGCAAATTGAGGCTCTATTCGTTCGTTTTCCGGGATTTCTAATTGTGCTTCTTTCAGATTATCTTCAAAGGCTTTATTATCTCCAATACTAAAGAAAAAATGAGGGCCTTGTTTTGAGGGAGTATTAAATCGAGTTTTTAGTTTGTCTTTATATTTGCTCAAACTATCGCTTTTTATATATACCTCTACTTTACGAATATTGCTAATTACGACTATTTTAGAAACGTCTTTGCTTTCCACCATCTTCATGCGGACTTCACGCCAATTGGTTTCAACGGGATTGCCTGAGTTAAAGAAGTAATTTACTCCAAAAATTGCCCCAATAATTATTGCATAAACCCAAAAAACTCGATTATTACTCAGTTTTTGTTGGTTTTTATTAGATTGACGTGGTGCTTTATTTTTATTTTTCTCTGCCATATAAAGTTCAAAAATTGCGTTATATTTTATCTATTTTTCTTTTGCTGTAGTCTTTTTTTTCACGGGACTTACTTTCTTTGTTGCCACAGGTTTTTTTTTCACTGATTTCACCATTGGGGGCTCATCTGTATAGTGTTGTGTTGGAGCATCTGCCCATAGTTTTTCAATATTATAAAACGCTCGAGTTTCCGTTTCAAAGATGTGTACCATGACATCAATATAGTCTAAGATTACCCAAATGGAGTTCTCAAAGCCTTGTGAACGACGAGGTTTTTCACCTAAGGTTTTGCGCACATGTTCTTCTACGTTGCGAGCAATTGCATCTACTTGTGTAGTAGAGTCTGCATTACAAATCACAAAATACGAACAAATCGCGCCATCAATATTTGTCAAATTAAGGCTTTGCACGTTTTGTGCTTTTTTATCCAACATTCCATCTGCAATGGCTTGGCATAGTGCACTTGCTCCGCTAGATGTGGATTCATTATTTGTTTTTTGTGCCATAGAAGTACTGTTAAGCTCGCAAAGTTAGATATTTTTTCATACAAAGTTCGCTAACTTTGCAAAAACTTAATTTACCTACAAATATTGTGAAATCGCCTATGTTTTTTTTCGATTCGTTACCATCCACGAATGACAAATTACGTGACTTGTGTGCTAGTAATTTACCTGAAGGAAGTGCCGTTGTGGCGTTTTCGCAAGAAAAAGGACGTGGACAGTTAGGTGCTGTATGGGAAAGTGAAGCGGGGAAGAATATCACGCTATCTATTGCGTTTCGTCCAATATTTTTACCTATTGAGCAGATGTTTTATTTGTCAAAAATCGTGGCTATTTCAATTCATCATTTTTTGCAAGAACAAGGAATTTCCTCTCAAATAAAATGGCCAAATGATATACTGGTAAATGAAAAAAAAATTTGTGGGGTACTTATCGAGCAGCAAATTTGCAAAAAGAATATTTCTCTTTCTATTATTGGCATAGGCTTAAATCTTAATCAAGAACGATTTATGCACGCTCCAAATGCTACGTCTTTATTTCTCGAGGATGCAAAAAAACGCGCAATAAAAACAACAGCAATGAGTTTGAAGAATTGTGTTTTAAAGGATTATATGGCGCTTAAAAACAATTTTTCATCAATGGAGTATCGTAAAAAGATAGATGCACGTTATTTTCAGTATTTATATCGCAATAAAGGCATTTTTGACTTTGGCAAAGATGGCAAAAGGTTTAGGGCAAGCATTGTTGATGTCAGCCAGAATGGAGAGTTGAGTTTACAATTGACTTCGGGGAGGATAGAAAAGTTTTATTTCAAAGAAGTCGATTTTTTATAGCAATCGCCTAGCCAAGTTTTACAATACTAATACCAGCACCTCCCTGCAATTCGCTTTCATCTTCGATGCTTACAACGGAGCGTATCCCTTGTAAATAATTGCGAATTTGCTGCTTTAATATCCCTGTTCCTTTACCGTGCAAGATGCGAAGTTCTGATTCTCCAAACATTAAGGCTTGGTCAAGAAGAGGCTCTATTTCTGCAAGGGCTTCATCTACACGCAAACCTCGCACATCAATGTTGGGCGAAAAATTCAGACGTTTTACGGATAGACTTGGACTCGTTGAACGATTTTTAGTTTGCTGAAATGTACGCTGTTCGACACGATTAAGGGGTGATAGTTTATGTAGTTTTATATTCAAAAAAAGGTTGCCAATGGCAAGGGTTGCGGTGCCATTTTCGTTGAGATTGATTATCTCTCCAACGGCATTTTGTCCTTCCACTTTCACATACATTCCTTGCGTCATAATTTTGGGTTGAGATTCGTTCTCACTCGATTTTGAAGCAATGGCTTGGGGTGATGACTTGCGTGTGGCTCGTTGCTGTTGTTGTTTTTTGAGACGTTCTATTTTTTGTTCGATTTTCTGCGTAATTATACGTTCTTCTTCTGTTGTGGATTCGGCAGAAAATTGAGAGAGAGAGATGCGCAATTGTCGTGTTTTTTCTTTTTCTGCTTGTGCTTCTTTTATGCTACGAATGGTGTTTTCGATTTCTTTATTTGCATTATTTATGAGTTGTTTTGCTTCTTGCTTGGCTTTATTGAGGATAGCGTTTCGTTCGCTATGAAGTTGCTGCAATTCGGTTTGATAGCGCTGCAAAGTATCCTCTAGAGTCTTATCTGTGTTCTTGATACGAGTACGTTTCTCTTCCCAGTAACGGCGATTACGAGCAATATCTCGCAGGCTCTTATCGGTTTCGAGATAAGTACTTCCGAGTAAATTCTGGGCTTTTTTTAAGACCGTTTGAGGGAGTCCAATTTTTTGTGCCAATTCGAATGCAAACGAACTCCCAGGCACACCTATATCGAGGGTAAAAAGAGGCGCAATTTTTTGTACATCAAAGAGCATTGCTCCGTTGTTTGCGGTTGCTGTATTATCGGCCAATTGCTTGAGATTTGCATAGTGTGTTGTGGCAAGTACGAAACTTTGTTTTTGGGCGATTTCTTCCAAAATAGCCTCTGCGATTGCTCCACCTGCTTGAGGCTCTGTACCTGTTCCGAGTTCGTCCAATAAGACAAGGGTTTGAGCATTGGCGTTGCGAAGAATGTACTTCATATTGCGCAAATGCGAGCTATAGGTACTTAAATCATTTTCAATGGATTGTTCGTCTCCAATATCAATAAAGATGTGTTCAAAGATACCCACTTCAGAGTCTCCAGCAAGAGGAATTGGGAATCCACATTGAAGCATATATTGTAGAAGTCCAACGGTTTTGAGAACGGCAGATTTCCCTCCTGCATTGGGGCCTGAGATGATGAGTTGGCGTTTTTGTGCACTTAGACGAAGATGAAGTGGAATGATTTTTTTGTGTTCCTTTCTCAAGGCAGCCTCCATCAAAGGATGACGTGCGTGTTTCCAATCCATACTACTTTCATTGACTAAAGCCGGGAGAGTTGCTTTGATTTGATTGGAATATAGGGCTTTTGCTCTCACAAAATCAATTAAACAAAGCGTACTAGCGGATTGTTCGATGGGGAGTAAAAAGGGACGAATAAAGTCGGTTAATGTGGTCAGAATTTTAATAATCTCACGTTTTTCAGCAAATCCAAGTTCTTTTAGGCGATTATTGAGTTCAACCACTTCTGCGGGTTCAATAAAGGCTGTTTTTCCACTCGCTGATTCGTCCAAAATAATGCCTGCAATTTTGCGTTTACTACCCGCTGCAATTGGAATAACGGCTCGTCCATCACGCAAACTAAGTTCTGCTTCGGCATCGGCAAATCCTGAGGATTGTGCTTGTCGCAAGAGTTTTTGCATACGTCGTGCAATTTGCTGTTGTGTTAAAAACATTTCTTGACGAAGTTTTTGCAAGTCCGTAGAGGCGGTATCTTTTACTTGACAAAGATGGTCGATACAGGTATTAATTTTGCCTTGTACTTGGGGCAGTACTTGTAGTGGTTGCAGAAGTCCAGAAAGTCGAGGATAGTGTTGTGCTTGGTTTTGTGAGTTTTTTTCGACATTATGAAAAAAGTTTCTCAGTTTATCGAGCAGAGTCAAAAGTTGTTCGATAGCGAAAAACTCCGCTTCGGAAAGATGCACTCCAGGCACTCTTGCTTTGCGCAAGAATAAGGTAACATCTACATAATTATCGTGGGGGAATTTATCTTCAAACAAACAAATTTTCTGCATCTCTGCAACTTGTTCGAGTTGTTCTTTTAGGGTGTCAAAATCGGCGCAAAAACGAGTTTTTTCAAGTATTTCTCGTGCTCCCTGTGTAGCGCATTGGGTGGATACGTGTTGTCGTATTTTATCAAATCCAAGTTTGACTTCAAAGCTAAGAGGATAAATCATCGTAAATATTGCAAATTTTGTCGCAAAGATACTATTAAATTCTTGCCTTGAAAGGCT
>JBOFDL010000058.1:0-13480 GCA_051646985.1 Bacteroidales bacterium
GCTCGGGCAAGGCATCGGAGGGTTCCGAAAGCTTCACCGAGTGCTCGGGCAAGGTTTCGGAGAGTTCCGAAAGCTCCGCCGACTGCTTGGGCAAGGTTTCGGAGGATATTTCTCTTGTATTTACTTGCTTTGAGAGAGAGAGCAGAAGACTTGCTCCCAGAAAAATGCCTTTTGAGGTAAACGGGTTTGTCTAGAATACTTAAAAAAGAGACCTTAATAAAGGAACAAAAACCTCGACTCAAGACGTTTTTAACTAAAAATACAGGGCACAGGGATGACGAAAATCGAGAACGTTTTAAATTGTCTAAAAGCTGGCTCTGTGGGAAGCTTTTCATTTTTTATTGGTTACTTTTTTATTGGTCAGCGGCAAAAATAATGTGTTTTTTTTAAGTCTCAAAATTTATTTAAACTAGTCCAATAAAGAAATATCCACTTCGTCAGAGTTTTTAATGTCTGTAATTTTGCCTTTTTCGCAGCGTATAATGCGCTTTGGGAAGCGTTGCAAAAGGGTGTAATTGTGGGTTGCCATAACAACGCTTTGTCCGTTTGCACTAATCTCATGCAGTACTTGCATAATGCTTTCGGAACTTTCAGGGTCAAGGTTTCCGGTAGGTTCATCGGCCAGAATAACTTCGGGCTCATTGAGCAAGGCTCTTGCAATAACCACTCGTTGTTGCTCTCCTCCTGAAAGTTGGTGAGGCATTTGATGACTCTTGTCTAGGAGATTCACTTTGTCCAATACGGCAAGAATTCTTTTTTTAATTTGGTCTTTATCTACCCATCCCGTAGCTCTTAGTGCAAAGAGTAGATTTTCAGTCACGTTACGGTCGGTTAGTAATTGAAAGTCTTGGAAAACAACGCCTACTTTTCTTCTTAAAAAGGGAACGTGTACGTCTTTTATTTGATGTAGTTTATATCCTGCAACCCATGCTTCTCCTTTTTTAAGATGCAGCTCTGCGTTTAGGGTCTTAATAAGACTTGATTTTCCGCTACCCACTCTTCCAACAAGATAAATGAACTCTCCACCAGCGACGCTAAAATTTACGCCCGATAATACCAGATTATCTCCTTGATAAATACTCGCATTTTTTACCTCAATAACATTGTTTAGTGATGACATAGAATGTGTATTTTTTGATTTTTTCAGTCCGCAAAGGTATGTATTTCTGCCAATATTTGCCATAGTAGGATGTCCTTATGATTTTTTAACCAAATAATATAAGCTCAAATACATTAGCTCGGGAATAGTAGCGTACTTTTGCGCTTGCTAAATATTTTAACGTATGCCAATTATCTCTTCTCGTCTGCAAGTTTTTGCAATTTTTGTGTTTTTTTCGACCATCTTATTTGCGCAAGCTGAACTTCCGCTAGTTTCTCCCCAACAGGTTTATAATCGAGCCTCCATTTTTTTTCAAAAAAAACAGTATGGACTTGCTCAAATAGAGTTTGAGCGTGTTTTAATGCTGATTAAAAATAAAAACTTGCCGCTCCTTGAAGAGGGTGCGCAATATCATATCCTAGAGTGTGCGTATGAACAACAGCATTCTAATACAGAGGTCTTGATTGTTAATTATCTTTCTAAGTTTCCTCACGCTGCGTACTTTAATGATGCTCAACATTTATTGGGAAAGTTATATTATCGTGCTAAAAATTATGAGAAAGCATTGTCTGCCCTCGAAAAGTTTCATAGTTATAACCTCTCTGAAAGAGATTTACAAGAATACACCTTCAAAAAAGCAGCCTCGCATTTCTATCTAAAACAGTACGAAGAGGCGATGCCGTTATTCGCTTTGTTGAAAAAAACGGATAGTAAATATGCCCCTGCTTCGACGTATTATTATGCACATATTGCTTATGACCAAAAATCCTTTTCGGTCGCACTCCAAGACTTTGAGTCCTTGCGAGATGATGAAGTCTTTCAACGAGTCGTTCCATATTATGTGATTCATATCCATCATTATCAAAAGAACTACGACAAGGTCATCGAAGAGGGCGAAAAAATGATAGAAAACGTAAGTGCTAAAAGATTGGCGGAAATCTCTCGTATCATCAGCGAAGCCTATTATCACAAAGAAAATTATGCAAAAGCCTTGCCTTATATCGAAACTTTTACCGCACACGCAAGCACATTAACCCGCTCCGATAAGTATATCGCCGGGTATGTTTATTATAAGAATAATTATTTTGGACCAAGCATTAAAATGTTCGAACAAATCGTAGTGGGCAACGACTCCTTGTCGCAAAATGCCTACTACTACCTAGGAGATGCTTTCTTGAAAATGAGCGATAAACGAAATGCAAGACAAGCATTTTTACAGGCCTCTAAAATGGCATTCTTCTTGGAACTTAAAGAAGATGCAATGTTTAATTACGCAAAATTGAGTTTCGAACTCAATATCTCCCCGTTTAATGATGCGATAGATGCGCTGAATCTTTATCTTAAAGAATATCCAAACTCTCGCCGAAAAGATGAGGTTTACAAATGCTTAATGCAGGCTTATCTTATCTCAAAAAACTATAAAGATGCCCTCGCTTCCCTGCAAATCATTGAGACCCCCGATGCAGAGGTGCTTTCTGCACTCCAAAAAATCGCCTACTTCCGCGCTATCGAACTCTTTCAAAATAAAGAGTACGAAGAATCTCTCAAACTCTTTGATTTATCGCTTAAATCTGCGAGCTATCATCCCCAACTGGCAGCATTGGCAATTTACTGGAAAGGCGAAAGCATGTACCGCCTTAAACAATTTGCAGAAGCCAAAGCCTTATTCTCCAAATTTGTACTTTCCGCAGGCAGCGTGCCAACAAAGGAATACAAAATTGCACATTATAATCTTGGCTATAGCGCATTCCAACTCAAAGAATACGATGAGGCAGGCAAATGGTTTCGTAAATATCTAGCCTTTGCCGATAACTCGAATTATCCTATGCTATACGACTCACACAATAGAACGGCTGACTGTAATTTTATGCAAGCTCGCTATAATGAGGCCATCAATAGTTACAACAATGTCATTAAAATGAACGCCCCAGATGCTGACTATGCAGCTTATCAAGCAGGTTTGTGCTACGGATTGTTGGGTGAATTAGAAAAAAAAATAAACTTTATGGATAAAGTTCTCAATCTTGAAACATTATCCCCCTACTCCGACCAAGCACTCTACGAAAAAGGCCGAAGTTATGTGCAATTATCACAGTATGAATTTGCAATTACCGCCTACAACCACTTATTGACCACCTTCCCATACAGTCCTCTATTTTCAAAAGTTCTCGTCGAATTGGGATTCATTGCCGTTAATCAACAAGAGTATAATCAAGCCTTAACACATTATAAACGTGTGGTGAGCGATTTTGCAGGTACTGCCGAAGCACGTACCGCTTTGCTTGGCATAAAAAATATATACCTAGAAACAGGAGATATTGAGCAATATTTTCAATATGTTGCAAGTCTTACGCATATCCCCAGTATGAGCAACTCCGAAAAAGACTCTTTGTCCTTCTCTGTCGCAGAAAAAGCCTACCTCGATAATAATGATGAAAAAGCACAAACGCTTTTGGATAGATATTTAACCGAGTTTGAAGAGGGAATATTCGCCGTAGATGCTCATTTTTATCGCGCTGATTGCTTTTATCGCAATCAACAATATGAAGAGGCAATCCCCCACTTAGCCTATATCATACATCTTCCAAAAGGAAATTATACCGAAGATGCTCTCCAAAAAGCCGTCTATATCGCCAATAGCAAACAAGACTACGAACAAGCCATTACGTATTATGACCAACTCGAAGAAGTGGCAAGTAGCAGAGCAGTTAAATTCGATGCACAATTGGGATTATTGCGCAATAACTTTATCCTCAAAAACTATCAAGTGGTTATTGATAATGCAAATCAATTATTGGAAGCCGAAAATTTACCCGAAGAGATTCAACTAGAAGCAACCTTTAAACAAGCCAAGGCATACGAGGCCGAAAATGATAGTTCTGAGGCAATAGACCTTTATAGAAACATTATAAATCAACCCACAACACAAGAAGGTGCAGAAGCCACTTATCGCGTCATTAATTATGAATTTAATGAGGGAAATCTCGAAAAAGCCGAAACATTAGCCCTTGACTTCTCAAAAACAGGCACTCCACACCAATATTGGCTCGCAAAAAGTTTTATCAAATTAGGCGATATCTACATCAAACGAGAAGACTCCTTTCAAGCAAAAGCAACCTACGAAAGTATCTTAGATGGCTACAAAGAAACCTCTGATGGAATTATAGAAGAGGCATCCTCAAAACTTAAAGACCTGCTTGCCATTGAACAAAAAAAGGAAGATGATGCTCAAAATCAAGATGCAGTACCTTCTGTTAGCATAGAACCGTAAAGCATAAAAATCAGTGCTGAAGATTATAACGACAACGTTTACAATATGAAAAATAAAATACCTGTATTTATCTTATTTCTTTTTTTAGCCCTCTCAACAACTGCACAAGAAGTCAATGAAAAAGTTGCAGATACCCTGTCTCGCGTCGTAGAGGTTAGCCGCGCTTATGAGGCGACACTGCCAACAGCCCATAAAATAAACACCTCGCCCAAAATAAATGATAGCGTTAAATTTACGCCCAATTTTAATTATTCGCTGCTCTACAATAAACCCCTGAGCGAAACCTATATGCTTACCCCACTAAGCCCCGCAAAATTACAGTCCGAAGAAACCGAACAATTCGGAAATGCAGGCTTAATCCGATTTGGATTCGGCTATAAAACTTCAAGCCTCTTTGATGCCTACTACGGAAGCGAAAGTGCAAAAAAATTTGTGTGGAGTATATTCGCAAATCATAGAGGTAATTATGGAACCGTAAAAAATAAAAATGCAGAATACGTCCCAAATACCAATATGTCCAACGAAATAGGAAGTATGGGAATTTATCATCTTGAAAATGGCGAAATAAAAACAAATATCGGCTACATCCGAAAAGACACCCGATTTTATGGCTATGATGCAGATTCTTTCCGCCTTTCTGACTACAAGGAAACAAATCCAATTCAACACTTCAATACGTTTTATGCTAAAATTGGATATGATAATCCTACATTCTTAGATACTTCTTCTACACTCCGTATCGCAGGAGGATATTACTTCCACAATACCCGATTTGACCAAATGGAAAATGGTGTCAACTTCGAGGCAATAGGCACAAAGAAACTTCGCCAAACAACAACCGCTCAACTCGCCTTCTTAACAGACTTCTATCAATACAATGCGAAAGAATATTCTTCCTTAGCGTATGAATTATCCTTAAGCCCTCAACTAACAGAAAGCCGAGAAAAATGGGAGGCTAGTCTTGAACTCGATTTTACGCTACTTAGCAAACATAACGCAAAAACTGCCTTTAAATTCTTTCCTTCTCTCAGTTTTTCTTACGCCGCAATTGAGGATGTATTTGTCCCCTACTCTAAAGTTGCGCTGTTTAATGACTTTATTTCTTTTGCAAGTATCAATGACCTCAATCCATTCCTCAATCCGCTGCAAAATCTAGATATTCAAAGTCCCACTACTACAAAAGTCGGCTTCGGAGCAAAAGGTGTATTTGGTTCTGTTTTTAATTATAATGTCGAACTCGCCTATGCGAATGTAAAACAAATGGTGTTTTTTATCAACTCCCCGACAGGATTAGGAAATTATTTTGATGTACACAATAATGATGTCAATCAATTTTCGCTCCAATCTGATATAAGACTCTTGTTGTCTCGCTCCTTTGAACTAAAGTATGCCCTACAATATACCCACTACAAAATGAAAGGCGGAGAACTAAGTCAAGCCTACAACCGCCCCGCATTGATGATGAATTTAGAAGCAAATTATAATCTTTGGAATAAACTTAATCTATATGCAAGTGGGGATTTATTTGGAAATTATTATGCGCAAGCATTCAATGGTGATGACGTTTTTAAAAAAGCAGGATTTTATCTTAATCTTGGGGCAAATTATCGCTTCTTTAATCACTCTTCGGCATTTATTCAACTAAATAATATCTTCGCAAGACGTTACGAAGTTTTTCACAACTATGCAAGCTACGGATTTAATGGAATGATTGGCTATGCCTTTTTGTTTTAATGAAGTTCATCTAAATAAACATGGCAAAAGAAATATCCCAAAAGCCAAATCAAAGCATTGATTTGCAAGGTGTCCGAGTTCATAATCTAAAGAATATCAATGTAAGTATTCCTCGCAATCAACTCGTTGTCATTACGGGATTATCAGGCTCAGGCAAAAGTTCGCTCGCATTCGATACGCTCTTTGCAGAAGGACAACGCCGTTATGTTGAAAGCCTTTCTGCATACGCACGACAATTCTTAGGACGTATCAATAAACCCGAAGTCGATGCCATAATCGGAATCCCTCCTGCTATCGCTATTGAGCAAAAGGTCAAAACCCGAAATCCTCGCTCAACAGTAGGTACTTCTTCGGAGATTTATGACTACTTCAAGTTACTTTTTGCTCGTATTGGACGCACTTTTTCTCCTATCTCTGGACAAGAGGTAAGGGCACACTCTATTAATGATGTTGTGCAATATATCATACAACAACCTCCTAAAACTCGCTTTTTATTACTGGCTCCTATTGGTCTTCCTCCAAATATAAACTTTGTGGAAAAACTAACCTTATTGGTGCAACAAGGTTTTAATCGTATATGCCTCAAACAAGCAGATACTTGGACGACCCTATCAATTGAAGAGTATTTAAGCGCAACTCCTCAATCAAATTCAATAACAACCACCTCCGAAGCCTTTCTCCTCATTGATAGATTCTCTGTAAGTACAGAGCAAGATGTATTAAATAATTTCTCAGACTCAATTCAAACAGCCTTTAACCAAGGTGATGGAAAAATATTACTTGCCAAATACCCAATCGAAAACGATGAAAAAGGATTGCCACTTGGACAAAATTTCTCAAATCGCTTTGAGGCTGATGGAATAAATTTTGAACAGCCTACTGAACATCTCTTTAGTTTTAATAGCCCATTTGGAGCCTGCACTTGCTGCCAAGGCTACGGAAAAATTACAGGAATTGATGAAAATTTAGTTGTGCCAGATAAAACTAAATCAGTGTATGATAATGCAATTCAATGTTGGAAGGGCGAACAAATGAGTTTTTATAAAAGTGAGTTTATAAAACATTCTGCATCCGTAAATTTTCCTATCCATAAACCATATAATGAATTAAGCAAGGAACAGCGAGATTTTTTATGGAAAGGAAATGGAACCTTCGGCGGACTGAATGCCTTTTTCGCCGAACTTGAAACCTATCGCTACAAAATTCAATATAGAGTAATCTTAGCAAGATATACCGGAAAGACCATTTGCCCAGAATGCAATGGTCTTCGCCTACGGAAAGAGGCCTTATATGTGAAGATAAATGAGAAGAATATTGCAGAGTTAGTAAACTTATCAATAGAGAAGTTATCAATTTTCATACAAAATTTACAACTAACTAATTATGAGCAATCCATTGCAGGTAGGACATTAACTGAAATTCAAAATCGACTGCAATTTATGCAAAATGTGGGCTTAGGCTATCTTACCTTAGACCGTCTAAGCAACACACTTAGCGGTGGCGAAAGTCAGCGAATAAATCTTGCAACTTCACTAGGAAGTAATCTAGTCGGCTCATTATATATCTTAGATGAACCAAGTATTGGCTTGCATCCTCGAGACACACAACAATTAATCAACATCCTTAAAATGTTGCGAGATTTAGGCAACACGATTGTAGTAGTGGAACATGATGAGGAAATAATGCGCGCTGCTGATCAAATTATTGATGTAGGTCCAAAGGCAGGACAAATGGGTGGTGAAATTGTATATCAAGGGAACTTCTGCAATAGCAAAAATGATACGGCAAATGAAAAAAGTTTAACCTTACGCTATCTCAATGGAAAAGAGCAAATTGCATTACCTCAACAATATAGAAAACTTAAAAATTATATTGAAATAGTTGGAGCGCAAGAAAATAATCTAAAGAATATTAATGTAAAAATTCCTCTTGATGGCATCGTTGCAATTACAGGCGTAAGTGGATCTGGAAAATCAACCTTAGTTAAAAGCATTCTATACCCAGCACTGAATAAATTATTTAATCTTTACGGGAATCGACCCGGATTACATGCGAAAATAAGCGGATCTTTTAAGCACCTTAAAAATGTGGAAATGATAGACCAAAATCCTATTGGTCGAAGTAGTCGCAGCAATCCAGTAACCTACATAAAAGCCTATGACGAAATTCGTCGTCTTTTTTCAGAACAACATTATGCAAAAATAAATGGATACACACCCTCGCACTTTTCCTTCAATATAGCAGGAGGACGATGTGAAGAGTGTCAAGGAGATGGAACTATTCACATAGAAATGCAATTCATGGCTGATGTTACCCTAGAATGTGAGGCTTGTCATGGCAAACGATTCAAATCAGATATTTTAGAGGTAAAATATCATACTTATAATATTAGTGATATTCTAGATTTTACCGTAAGCCAAGCCATTACATTCTTTGAACAACAAACTGATGCAACAGCAAAAAAAATTGCAGAACGTTTAATGCCTTTAGAGAAAGTAGGTCTAGGTTATATCAAATTAGGACAAAGTAGTAGTACACTTTCTGGAGGCGAGAGTCAAAGAGTTAAACTTGCATCCTTCTTAAGCAAGGAAAGCTCTCATGCCCCTCTTCTATTTATTTTTGATGAGCCAACAACAGGACTACATTTTCACGATATTAAAAAGTTACTTACGGCTTTCAATGCTCTGGTGGACAAAGGACACTCTGTATTGGTTGTAGAACATAATATGGATGTCGTTAAATGCGCCGATTGGGTCATTGACCTTGGCCCCGAAGGAGGAACAAATGGAGGTAAACTCTGTTTTGAAGGCACGCCAATCGAACTCTCAAAAAAACTAGATTTATACACAGGAAAAAGCCTTTCCGAAAAGTTAACCGAATATTCTATAAAGTAGGCGCATTCGAAAACACAATAAAAAAACACTCAATATTTTTGCAATCAAAAAATAAAAGTTACCTTTGCAGCCCTTGAGAAGTTGTGATGAGAAACTCAACTTGATAACAAATTGATTATTTGAATTATCTTTCTTGAAAATATGAACACGTTAAGTTACAAAACCGTATCATTGAACTCTGTTACGGCAAAAAAAGAGTGGGTCGTGATAGACGCTACGAATGAAGTGGTAGGTCGCCTTGCGGCCAATGTTGCATACGTTTTGCGCGGAAAAAACAAGCCCGGTTTTACTCCACATGTAGATTGCGGAGACAATGTCATTATTATTAATGCAGAAAAAGTTCGCTTTACTGGAGATAAAATGACTGATAAACAATATGTTCGTCATACAGGTTACCCTGGAGGACAACGTTTCTCAACCCCTGCCGAGGTTCTAAAAAAGAAACCATTTGCAGTAATTGAACACGCCGTAAAAGGAATGCTTCCTAAAAATCGTTTAGGCGCGCAAATGTTTCGGAATCTGCACGTTTATGCAGGAAATGAACATCCACATGAGGCTCAAAAGCCAACTCCTATCAAAATAAATGAAATTAGGTAAACTCTACAAAAGAATATAATGGCATCAACAGTTATCAATACAATAGGACGTAGAAAATCTGCAATTGCTCGTACTTATTTAACTGCAGGCAGTGGAAAAATCACGATCAATAAACGTGACCTGTCTGATTACTTTCCTTCAGGAATTTTGCAATATGTGGTAACACAACCCTTAGTACTTACTGGAAATGAGGGAAAATATGACATCAAAGTAAATCTTGATGGGGGAGGTGTTACTGGCCAAGCCGGCGCACTTCGTTTGGCTATAGCTCGGGCTCTTTGTGAAATAGATAAAGAGGCTTTCCGCCCAATATTAAAGGCAAATGGACTACTTACCCGCGATTCTCGTGAAGTTGAGCGTAAAAAACCAGGTCGTCCAGGAGCTCGTAAGCGTTTCCAATTCAGCAAACGTTAATTATCCACGCTTTTGCACGGAATGAATATTTTCAAATATAACAGACTAATACTTATTACTACTGTTATATTGTTCTTCCGCGAAGAAAAATTTATCAGACCAAACCTCATTTCTAATTGAAGTTCTGCTACTGATAAATTAATAATAGAGGTTTGATAAAAATATAATTAAACATAAAAAAATGCCACGTACAAACTTTGAACAACTTCTTGAATCAGGTGCACATTTTGGACACCTTAAACGCAAATGGAATCCTAAAATGGCTCCCTATATTTTTATGGAAAAAAATGGGATTCACATTATTGACCTTCATAAAACAGTCATAAAAATTGACGAAGCTGCTGCTGTTGCAAAACAAATCGTAAAGTCTGGAAGAAAGATTTTATTTGTTGCTACTAAAAAACAAGCAAAAGACGTAGTTTCTGAAATCGTCACTAAGGTAGGAATGCCTTATGTAACAGAACGCTGGGCTGGAGGAATGTTAACAAACTTCCCTACTATTCGTAAGTCTGTAAAAAAAATGTCTCAAATTGATAAAATGAATACAGATGGAACATTTGCAAATTTGTCAAAACGAGAAAAATTGCAAATTTCTCGTCAACGAGAAAAATTGCAAAAAAACTTAGGCAGTATTGCCGATTTATCTCGTCTCCCAGCAGCTATTTTTGTAGTTGATGTGCAAAAAGAAGCAAATGCTGTTCGCGAAGCAAATCGTCTAAATATTCCTGTAATTGCAATGGTTGACACTTGTTGTAATCCATCTCCAATTGACTTTGTAATTCCAGCAAATGATGATGCAACAAAATCTATTGCCCACGTTGTAGGAACTATATGTTCTGCAGTACAAGAAGGACTAGATGAACGAAAATTAGAAAAAGATAAAGACGTAAAAGACTCTCCGAAATCCGAAAAGGGAGAAGGAGTTGGCGAAAAAAACACAAAGTTAAGAGCCCGTAAAACAAAAGTCGAACAAGCCTAAATATCGCAAGTTTAATAATTAAGAATTAATAAAAACTTATGGAAATAAAAGCCTCTGACGTAGCAAAATTGCGCCAAATGACAGGTAGCGGAATGATGGATTGCAAAAATGCCTTAGTCGAAGCAAACGGTGATTTTGATCGTGCGCAAGAAATTATTCGCGAAAAAGGCAAATTAGTGGCAAGTAAACGAGCCGATCGTGAAACAAAGGAAGGTGCTGTAATTGCAAAATTATCATCCGATAACAAACATGGCGTTCTAATAAGTCTTGGTTGTGAAACTGATTTTGTGTCACAGAATGCTGAATTTAAAAGTTTAGCGAATAAAATTGCAGATGCTGCTCTCTTAAATCTTCCTGCAACCTTGAATGATTTACTTGCTATCAAAATTGATGATTTTACAATTGAAGATTTAGTATCTCAACAAACTGGTAAAACTGGAGAAAAACATCAAGTGGCTTGTTATGAAAAACTAGAGGCCCCAATGTTGACTATATATAATCACATGAATGGTAAGGTCTCATCCTTAGTCGCCTTTAACAAATCATTTTCTGAAGATGCTGCTCGTAATGTGGCAATGCAAGTTGCAGCAATGCGCCCTGTTTCAGTAAGCAAAGATGACTGTCCTCTGGATATGCAAGAAACAGAACTCCAAATTGGAAGAGAACAAGCAAAATTGGAAGGAAAACCTGAAGCAATTATTGAAAAAATTGCTCAAGGAAAGTTAAATAAATTCTTTAAAGAAAGCACTCTTCTATCTCAAGACTTTATCAAGGATGGAAAAATAAGTGTAGAGCATTACATTCAAGATATTGATAATGAAGCCACTGTAATTGCATTCAAATGCTTCTCATTTAACGACTAATTTAATATAGTACTAAATAAAACCCGAAAAAGCAGATTCTTTTTCGGGTTTTATTTTGCAATAATCTAATGTAAAATAAATTTATCATGATAAAATACAAGCGAATTTTATTGAAACTAAGTGGAGAATCATTACAAGGAACATCTACCTATGGCATTAATCCCGACACTCTAAATACTTATGCTACACAAATAAAGGATATTGTAAATATGGGTGTGCAGGTAGGTGTCGTCATAGGTGGAGGAAATATATTTAGAGGGTTGAGTGGAGTAAATAAGGGATTTGATAGAGTTAAGGGCGATCAAATGGGGATGCTTGCCACGGTTATTAATAGTATTGGCTTACAATGTGCCATTGAAGGAAAGGGAGGTAAAGCACGTACTTTTACTTCTGTTTTTATGGAGCCTGTCGGTGAAAGTTACTCCAAGGATAAAGTATTATCTTGTATGAGTAGTGGGTATGTCGCCATTATTGGAGGCGGTACAGGAAATCCATTTTTCACAACAGACTCTGCAGCGGCTTTACGGTCGATAGAAATAGAGGCAGATGTACTGCTTAAAGGAACTCGTGTAGATGGTGTTTATACGGCTGACCCTGAAAAATATAAATCTGCAACAAAATTTGACCATATCAGTTATGATGAGGCTTATGCAAAAAATTTAAAAGTGATGGATCTTGCAGCATTCGCACTCTGTAAGGATAATTCTATGCCTATTATCGTATTTGATATGAACAACGAAGGCAATTTAAAAAGCATAGTGGAAGGAAAAGACGTAGGGACTCTTATCCACTCATAAGTAAAAGGTCATGCTTGCACCATTTCTAAAAAAGCATGAATTAGAGGCTGGTTGTGATGAAGCAGGCCGTGGTTGCTTAGCAGGGCCTGTATTTGCAGCAGCAGTAATACTCCCACATTCATTTATACATCCTCTACTCCATGACTCAAAACAAGTAAACAAATGCTACCACAAAGACTTAGTATTGTATATTGAACAAAATGCAACTGCCTTTGCTGTTGCAAGTGTGAGTAACGAAAAAATTGATAAAATAAATATTTTACAGGCATCTTTCTTAGCAATGCATAGAGCCATTGATCAACTTAAAATTCAACCAAGTTCTTTACTGATTGATGGTAATAGATTTTTAACCTATCACAATATCCCTCATACTTGTATTGTAAAAGGTGATGCTAAATTTGCCAGTATTGCAGCATCCTCTATATTAGCAAAATATTATCGAGATGAGTTTATGAATAGAATTCATGCCGAATTTCCAATGTATAATTGGCGTAAAAATAAGGGCTATCCAACAAGTGCACATCGTAATGCAATTAAAATATATAAAGCCTGTAAGTATCATCGTCAAACATTCAATCTTTTAGGCAATACACAAGCATCTTTATTCTAAGATTAAGAATAATAGTCCTAAAAAAAGCCACCTTTATAAATAAAGCGTGGCTATTTTGCAAGATTATTATATCTTGTATGAATTCCAGTCCTTGATTTGAATATCCTCCTGCTTCATCTCACAAAATGCGTGTATAAAAGCACTTGCTAAACGAGCATTGGTAATCAACGGAATATTGTGGTCAACTGCTCCTCGGCGGATTTTGTAACCATTGGTAAGTTC
>JBOFDL010000059.1:0-3563 GCA_051646985.1 Bacteroidales bacterium
CAATGAACTTCGTGAAATAGCCTAAAATAAATGCTAGAATAGGAGCTTCAAGCATTGCAATAAGCATATATTGACGATTCGCAAGTTTTGCGCTAATAGTACGACGCATGAAAATGAATAATTGTTTAATGCGTTGAGGAATTCTAAAGTCATTTTTAGGAAGTTCGGATTTTGGGGGAATGCTACTCCAAATTTTTGGATTTATTTTTAACATATATTGTTTATACCAATCCTCCGACGCTCGTTTACGTTTACGTGTTAGTTTCCCATATTCATTAACTACTCGCGCCTCTACTACTCTCAGAATCAAGTCTGTACTTACATTTCCACAAGCAACACACTCACTTTCCTCTGAATTTAAAAAATGCGCAGCCTCTTTAAAATATACAATAGCATCCATTGGGTTACCTTGATAAATTACACGTCCCCCTTGATCCATTATCACTATACGATTGAATAATTTAAACAAGTCACTTGATGGCTGATGAATGTTAACGACAACTAATTTTCCTCGCATTGATTGCCGTTTAAGATGTAGCATTACCTTTTCAGAGTCAATTGAAGAAAGTCCAGAGGTAGGCTCATCGACAAATAGTACCGATGGTTGACGAATTAACTCTATCGCCATATTAAGACGCTTACGTTGTCCTCCACTAATAAATTTATTAAGTGGATTTCCTACTTTCAAATCTCGTGCCTCTACAAGATCAAATTGCTCTATTGCACTATCAATTTCATTCGCAATTTGCGTTTTTGAGTAATCTCTGAAACAAAGAAGTGCATTATAATAAAGATTTTCATATACCGTTAACTCCTCTATCAACATGTCGTCTTGAGGCACATAACCAATAACCCCTTTAACCATCTCCTCTGCAGTATGAATATCATGCCCATTAATCGTAATTTTTCCGGTTCGTGGTTTCAAAAAACCATTAAGTAAATTGAGTAAGGTTGATTTCCCCACGCCACTTCCACCCATAATAGCGATAAGTTCTCCTGAACGAGCATGAAATGAAAATGGATAAACGCCCGTTTCACTTTCACTAAATCGATAACTAATATCATTCGCTACAAAAGTAATTCCATCTTCTTTATCATTTTTTTGAAATATACTAATAACCTTATTATAATAAATAGGATCAATGTTTTGACTACGGATTACTCCGCCAATTCCAAAAACATAAGCTCTCCCAACATTTAAATTACGACCATTCAGAAGTAAATTTCCTGATCCAAAATACTTGACAAGCAACATATTTGTACTCTCAATTTTGAGGACATATAGTTTCTCTTGCATTTTTACGTTTTCTAGAAAATGTACAGGCGAATTTTCATGTATATTTTTTGACGAAACAAGTAACAAGTTGATATTTAAGGGCATAGAAGTCTCATCCCCTAGAATAAAGTTCATACTGTCATTATACTCCAATTCACTCATTCTCAGCATGCTCGCAAACTCACGAGCAGATTGCAAAATTTCATCTAAAGCAATATTCAAATCTCCCAAAAACTCTATTAGTTGAAGAATAATCCAAACTTTTTGATGTTGCTCCATTTCGTGATTAACACCATCGGCAATGCGAGAAAGATTACATTGAAAGCCTCGAGTTGCTTTTACTTGCAAGCCATCTAGTTGTTTGTTCTCTTGTTCAAAACGCAAGAAAAAATCATTAAAAAGACGTTGAAATGTTAAGGTCTGCTCTGCGTTAAGATCCTTAGTTTCCAAAAACTGAAAAAAAACGACCTGTACTACACTCAGGAACACATTTGCTTTAACGGCAAACAATGCAAAAAGTTGAGTAAGAGTTTCAAGTAACGACAAGTTCATTTACAACAGTTTTAAAAATCCCGAGACATAATATATACATGATCAATAACAAAGATACAAAAAATGATAGGATTGCCTAAAAACACACAAATGGTAAAAGAGAAAAGTATTACCTTTGTTCATTAAAGTATAAAAATCAAAGAAAATGAAGTTTTTCACTGTACCCAATATCATTACACTACTCAATTTAACAGCAGGTTGTACTGCTATTGTACTAGCTCTATCCGGAGAAGCACTCCTAGCCTTACTATGTATACTTACTGCAAGTTTACTCGATTTTTTCGATGGGTTTATTGCTCGGCTACTCAATGCATATTCTGCAATAGGAAAAGAGTTGGATTCTCTGGCGGATTTAGTTAGTTTTGGAGTAGCCCCTGCAGCGATGATATTTTATGCTCTCTCTACAGATGAATATCTCAATAGAGAAGGATCTAGTTGGCTTGCAACTTTTTCCATTTTCCTAGTACTTTTCTCTGCATTACGATTGGCAAAATTCAATATTGATGATCGTCAAAACGAATCATTTTTAGGTTTGCCAACACCTGCAAATGCATTGTTTTTTGGCTCTATAGCTTTTCTAAAAAAAGATTTTTCAATCCTTTTTTCTAATTTTACTCCCTACATTATCGTAGGTGCAATTTTTGTTTTTTCCTATTTACTTATTAGCGAACTTCCAATGTTCTCACTAAAAATAAAGGAGTTTTCTGTGAAGAAATACTACCTGCAGTTACTTCTTCTTCTCATATCATTACTTCTGATAATTGGATTAAAAATCTCTGCAATTCCTATAGTCATAGGAATTTACATCATTTTTTCGCTAATAGCAATGAAATCGAAAAAGACATAAGTTCTTATACAACTCCAGAGAATCCCATAAATGCCATAGCTAAAATACCTGCTGTAATCAAGGCAATAGGAACTCCTTTCATCTGTTTCGGCACATTATTTAGTTCTAATTCTTCACGAATTCCCGCAAAAATAACCATTGCTAGACCAAATCCTATAGCATTGGCAAAGGCAAAAATCATACTCTCTGCTAAGTTAAACTTTTTTTGAATAACAAGTATTGCAACTCCCAACACTGCACAATTTGTCGTAATAAGTGGCAAAAAAATACCTAAAGCTTGATATAATGCTGGACTAATCTTTTTTAGTACAATTTCAACCATTTGGACTAAAGATGCAACTACCAAGATAAATACAATGGTTTGCATAAAATCAATATTAAGTGGTACAAGTACATAGTGTTGCAAAATAAACGTTACAAGCGTTGCAATTGCCATAACAAAAGTAACTGCGCCAGACATTCCAATAGCCGTATCAACTTTACTCGAGACGCCCAAAAATGGGCAGACGCCTAAAAATTGTGCAAATAAAATATTATTAACAAATATTGCTCCAACTATAATAATAATATATTCCATGACATTATTTTATTAAATTCTCAAATCTTTTTTTTTAACATATTAAAGACCACCAAAAGATAGCCCAAAACTAAAAATGCACCTGGAGCCAATACAAAAACTAACATTCCTTCAGTTTCTATAATTATTTTTCCAAAAATCATCCCACCTCCCAATAATTCTCTCACTGCGCCCAAAAGAGTTAAAGCAAACGTAAAACCCAAGCCTATACTTAATCCATCAATCGCTGCAGCAATAACATTGCTCTTTGAGGCAAAAGCCTCTGCTCTACCAAGTACAACACAGTTTACAACAATAAGAGGAATGAAAAT
>JBOFDL010000060.1:0-6323 GCA_051646985.1 Bacteroidales bacterium
CTATAAACCTGCTACGAATAATGTAAATAAGCATATCACTTCAACAGATATGCTCATTATTCATTTTACTTCAGCACCATTTTTACTGCCTTTAATTTTTTGCTTGAGTATGGAGGATACTTAAAATTAAACTCCCCCCCAAGTTGCTCTATCAAGTGAATAGACACGAGGCGTGTCGTCTATTTTTGGTCGCGTATATCAATAAATTAATATCGGAAAATATCGGTATTATCTATGTCGAATTGAAGCACATCGCTGTAGAAGTATCCTCGTTTGATATTGTATTTTACTATTTCATCTGAATCTTTGTATATTGAATCAAGAAACTTTTGTCGTTGCTCGTTGAGGCTCAGCTTCATTAACAACACTAAATATGCTCTATTTGCGGAGCATTTAGGAACGTTTGTAGGGGGTTGAAATATTTTATGTGCCTCCTCAGATACAAGTTCTAAGGTTGTGGGCGAACATTTGTCTCCGTAATAGATAATCCATCGAGCAATCCCCACAAATTGAATGGGCATAAACCTCAAAATCGGCGCTAAGAGCCTCGCGATATAATCCTCAGAGGGTTTTTATTTGCGAACTTAATTGCGTGTCCAGTAAATCTACAATAGGTGCGGTTTAACTCTCTAATCAAAGAGAACTCTCCGCAATAACTCCATACTGGATATTTCTGAGTTTGCCAAAATCCATCTCGCTCTACCTTTACCTTATCTTCATTAAGACTTAATTCTAAGGATTGTAAAAAATGACGCAGCTCGTTTAGGATTGTTTCAGCATCTTGATTTTTAGTTAAAAATAGCGTGATGTCATCAACAAATCGAGCGAATGTAATCCCCTTTTGGCACAAAAACCAATCAAGCCTATCTATTACGCATTCGGATAAAATGCGTGAAGCATCTCCACCAATAGGAAGCCCGACAGCCTCAACAATCTCTATTATATTGCTAATTTTTGTAATCAAGCCTACATTCAATCCCATCATAGTAAGTGATTCTGATAGAAGTTGAGGTGAAATAGAGTTATAAAAATCTTTCAGGTCAAGCGTAACAATAGTTGAGTAGTTATCATCGAGTTTATATGAATTTATGGTCTCTATATAGTCGGAGTAGCCTATATTCAAAAACAGCGGTACTCGTGAAAAATCAAAACGATAGGAAAATACCACATTCGGCATCATTCGTTTACCTTCACATTTACGAACCGCTTCGATTGCTAAAGCAAGGTAGCATAGGTTCAATGTTGGTCTATTTGTGTTGCGTTTCGTAATGAGCCATTTTTCTTATATGTAGTAGCGTGAAATATTAGAGGAGTGTATATTTATTAGTGGAGAGTTGCTCTATTTTGGTTAATTCACTGAACGTTATTTCATCTATCGCAATAGCAGGAAAAATATAGGCATCACTATTTTCGAGCAGATAATTGTATGCTCTCTCAAAATCTACTTTTCTCATATTTTGTTTTTTATTAATTATACTCCCTGTCGGCTTAATAATTTCAAAATTCGCAAACAAATAATTGACTTCTTAACCACTAATCTATTGGGTGAAAACTTGAGAGAAGCCCTTGAATGTAGGTATAATGATATGCGCAATAATTATGACTCTGAGAGTAAAGATGGGCTTTTGACTACAAACTATAAGAAGCCTTTTGACTCGCTTAAACCGCATAAAACATCTAACAAAAACGTATTATATATCGTCAAAAAAAAGGCGTAAAGTAAGCAGCAGGCGATGTGTGTTTTTCGTGGCAATAAGTGGGTTATGGTTGCAGCTTGTAAAAACATTTGTGTCGTTTTATAAAGCCTTCTGATGCTTGCGCCCCTCTATCCTTTTGGGCAAATCGTTTGGGCAAATTGATAAGTGCAATGATATAGATGCTCTGATAGATTTGTTTGTCTCTTTGAAAGAGTAAAGCAAGTGTATTTGAGTGCATAAGCACGGCTATTACTCCTTCCTCGTAGAGTTCATTAAGCAATAAAACTCGAATTTATACAAGGAAATAAGGTATAAATTTCTACCTTTGCCTCGCTTTATGAATAAACAAAAGATCATTAATGACCCTGTTCATGGGTTTATCCACATTCGTACCTCGCTAGCGTACGAACTTATTTCACATCCCTACTTTCAACGCCTACGAGGAATAAAACAATTAGGATTAACGCACTTAGTATATCCTGCGGCTTGCCACAGTCGATTTCAGCACGCCTTAGGCGCAATGCATCTTATGCATCAAGCGATTGAGACACTGCAGAGCAAGGGTCAAGACATTAGTGAAGCAGAGGCAGAGGCTGCAGAATGTGCAATTTTATTGCATGATATTGGACACAGTCCCTTTAGTCACGCGCTAGAATTTAGTTTTGTGGGTAATCTTTCACACGAATTGATTTCAGAAGCGATGATGCAAACGCTCAATAAGCAAATGCAGGGACGCTTAGCGCTTACCCTTGCTATCTTCAAAAACACATATCATCGTGGTTTCTTTCATCAACTTGTATCCAGCCAACTTGACGTAGATAGATTAGACTATCTACGCAGAGATAGTTATTTTTCGGGCGTAGTAGAAGGCGCAATTGGTGTAGACCGTATCATCAAGATGTTTGATGTAGTAAATGACCAAATTGTAGTAGAGGAAAAGGGCTTACATTCCGTTGAGAAATTTTTAATTGCTCGCAGATTGATGTACTGGCAAGTTTATTTACATAAGACCGTCATTGCAGCAGAGCAGTTGTTGGTCAATATTTTTGCTCGCGCCAAGCATCTTGTACAACAAGGAGAAGATGTATTTGCTCCTAGTTCATTATTATTTTTCTTACAACGAAACATTACCGAAAAAGACTTGCAAGACGAAGAAATTCTCTTCAATTTTTCTGCACTCTCTGACGCAGATATTGACTGCCTTGTAAAGTTTTGGACAAATCATCACGACAAAGTTTTAAGTCAATTATGCCAGATGCTTGTATTGCGAAAATTGCCAGCGGTTGAAATACAAAAAGAAGCATTCTCTACAGAGCGAATAAAGTTATTAGAAGAACAGACCGCAAACACATTACAACTCTCTGTAGAAGAGGCAAAATACTTTGTACAAACAAAAAATCTCATTAACAAGGCCTACAACTTAACAGGAGAACCGATTCAAATTCTACAAAAAAACGGTTCTCTTCAAAACCTCTATACAATTTCTGATATGCTTAATGCCACTGCATTTAAGCAAGACACTACAAAATCATTTTTATCTTATCCTAAAAACATAGTACATTAAATGACACTTTCAGCAAAAGAAATCGCAGCGCACCTTAGTGGTGAAATAGAAGGGAATTCAGACATCTCCGTATCGAATTTTGCACGCATTGAGCAAGCAACAGAAGGCTCTCTTTGTTTTTTGGCAAACCCCAAGTACGAGCATTGGCTGTACAAAACAAAAGCAAGTCTAGTTATCATCAGCAAATCATTCAAACTTACACAGCCCGTTCCCTACACCATTATTTGGGTAGATGATGCCTATCAAGGCATTGCTGCAATGCTTGATTTATATGCGCAATTTAATGCCATTGAAAAAATAGGGCGAGAGCGTCCCTCTTATGTTTCATGGCGTGCGAAGGTGGGTAAAAAGTGCTACATAGGTGCATTTTCACACATTGCTCGTGGAGCAAGAATAGGCAATAATGTTAAGATTTTCCCACACGTAAGCATTGGCTCGAATGTAACAATTGGCGACAACTGCATTCTATACCCAGGCGTAGTAGTATATGCAGGTTGTCGTATTGGCAACAACTGCATTTTACATGCAGGAGCAGTCATTGGGTCTGACGGATTTGGCTTTGCTCCCGATGAAAACAAAAACTACAAAAAGATACCACAAATTGGAAATGTAGTTATTGAAGACAATGTAGAGATTGGTGCAAATACCTGCATTGACCGTGCTACAATGGGCTCTACCCTTATTCACCAAGGCGTAAAACTTGACAACCTTGTGCATATTGCACACAACGTAGAAGTGGGACGCAATACGGTAATGGCTGCTTTGAATGGTGTAGCAGGCTCCACACAAATTGGAGAAGGCTGTATGTTTGGTGGACAAGCAGGGCTTATTGGACACCTAAAAATTGGGAATAACGTAATGCTAGCAGCCAAAACAGGTGTAACCAGCAATATTCCTGACGGAGAGAATCACTCAGGTTGGCCAAACTTACCCTCTGCACAATTTCGCCGAAGTTTTGTAGGCTTCAAGCAGTTGCCTCAACTACAATTTCAGGTGCGTGATTTAGAGAAGCAAATTAAAGAACTAAAAGCAGCCATTCAAAGCAAGTAATGTTTATTATTAATCTCACTTTTTGTATTTCGGAGCACATACAAGCTGCGTGGTTAATGTGGATGCAAAAGGAGGTTTTACCTCAAATATCCCAAAAAACTTACTGTGCAGAAGTGCTTTTTTTGCGAGTATTAGCAGATGCCGCACAAGCCGAGCATAGTTACTCTGTACAAATAAAAGTTCCTCATGCGACCGAAGTCCAAAAACTTACCACAAAGGACTTGCCCTTGATTTTAGAACAGTTGCAGAATACCTTTCCTCAGGAAATTTATTTTTTCAAAACTATTTTGAAGCAGATTGATGTCCAAGCACAAGACTGAGCGAATCATTATGGGGATTGACCCTGGTACGAGTATTATGGGTTATGGCATTATTAAGATTGTAGAAAATAATCCACAAATGCTTGTAATGGGAGTGATTGAACTCAAGAAATATCCCAATCACTACATTAAACTTCAGAAGATTTTTGAGCGAATTACCCTAATTATTGCCGAATATTTACCCGATGAGATTGCACTAGAAGCTCCCTTCTTTGGAAAGAACGTACAAAGTATGCTCAAACTCGGACGCGCGCAAGGCGTAGCAATGGCAGCAGCCTTAATGAGAGACATTCCCATTTGCGAGTATGCTCCTCGAAAGATAAAGCAAATGATAACAGGACAAGGAGAAGCCTCAAAAGAGCAAATTGCAGGCATGCTTCAAAATATGTTCTCAATTACGCAAATGCCTAAAGACTTAGACGCTACCGATGGATTAGCAGTTGCTTTGTGTCATTACTATAGTACGACCTCTGTAATGGCAAAGATTGCTGCAGAACGAACAAAACTATCTTCCGAAAAAAAGCATACTCCAAAAACCAGTTCTTGGGAAAGTTTCATTGCACAAAACAGTCACAAAGTCGTTACAAAAAAGTAGAGACTTAGACGCTTCTTATAAATCATCTTTAAGGGGAATCACATTTGTTTAGATATAGGCATTTTAGCATCAATCTCTAACCAAATTAAGCACAAAAAAGTTTATTCATCTAAAGTATACCTACGGACGCAACGTAAAGATATACGGTCTGTGATATTACCTACTTGACGATGGTCGCCTGGCCCGTGGAAGAATTGCCAATATTCAATCGATGAAGTGCGAATAAAAGTGTAAGCTCCAACTAAGGTGCATGATGGGCCAGAGATATAACCTGCAGGCAATAATGAAAAACCAAAATAATCCGTTGCTCGAGCTCCATGTTGACGCTTTGAACCTACGCCATGCCATGCCCAACGTGGATTAGTAGCCGTTACAAATGCACTATCTTGATTAAGGGTTCTATGACTACTCAAAGTACTACGCAACTGATTCGGCACAATCGTTGTCCGATAATTATGTCCTGTACCTAATGCCCCTTTCGAAAAATGGTTACATGGAGCAGCATCTGTAGATTCAGGGTTAACTGTAGTCGTTGCTAATTGATCGGAACAATTGGCTGCCTTATTAAACATGACGGCCATATCTCTACGACCTGGAACAACCCAACCTTTGGGACAAATCCCTTGTGCACTACTCGTAACAGTCTCAGCTGTATTAGCATCTTGTGTAGGCGCAAGTCCATTACGAGACATCGCCGTTGCATATTCATACCAAGCCCCATAAGTATTACAACTTATTTCAGTTCCTGAGGTTTGTGTTATCATAGCATTCCAATTAATAGGAACTCCTTGGCCATTGAAAAATGGGCTATTAGGACACCAATAGGTACCTATAACTCCAACGCCTGCATCTCCTCTGGTATTCATTATTAAATTCTTGGTATAGTTCAGATTTTGCGCCAACCACCAACGTCCTTGCCCTTTGTTATAAGTACTCAGTTCAGGCATAGCAACCATGCGATAGATTTTACAATCTCTATGGTCAACCATAAAGCCCTCCCAATTATTGGCTCCTCCAGTGCGCTTACTACAAGCCAAGAGGTCAAAGTTTACATTATTATATGGACAATCGGGGTGAATGCTCGTGCTGTCAATGGT
>JBOFDL010000061.1:0-13003 GCA_051646985.1 Bacteroidales bacterium
ATTGTCATAGAAATAGGGACTAAATTGGGGAATAGATACAACCGATTTAGTCTTATTTTTTATTCAGATATATCATTAACGAGTATTATAATTTTATTTAAGAGATAGAACCTATGAAGAATTTTCCTAGAGCATTTTGGGTTGCCAATAGCGTTGAACTTCTTGAACGATTAGCATACTATGCAGTATTTATCGTTATTACAATTTACCTGTCCAATGTGTGGGGATTTACTGATATTGAAGCAGGTATTATTTCAGGTATTTTTTCGGCAATGCTTTATTTGCTGCCTACCTTTGTGGGGGCGTATGCTGATAAAATAGGCTTTCGTGCAGGTATTATTCTTGCATTTTCGCTATTGACATTAGGATATTTGGGCTTGGGAGTGCTGCCAACCTTACTTCAAAGTGCAGGGCTCGTATCTTATGGAATGACTACGGAGTATAGTGGTTTGATCGATAGCAACTTGCAGTGGTCTATTATTCCTGTTTTAGTGCTGATTGTTATTGGAGGTGCATTTATAAAAGCGATAATTTCAGGAACGGTCGCACGTGAGACTACTTCAGCAACACGTGCACAGGGATACTCCATCTTTTATATGATGGTAAATATTGGAGCATTTATGGGGAAAACAGTGGTTGACCCATTGCGCAAAAGCATGGGAGATGAGGGCTTAGTTTACCTCAATTTATTCTCTGCTGCAATGACTTTAATTGCTCTCATTGCCGTGTTTTTTCTTTATAAATCCTCTAAAGTTGAAGGAAAAGGGAAGTCCCCAAAAGAACTTTGGAATGGTTTAGTAAAAGTTCTTAGTAATGGAAAACTATTGGCTCTGACCTTAATTATTAGTGGATTTTGGATGATACAGAGCCAAATGTATGCAACGATGCCAAAGTATGTTATCCGTATGATTGGCGAGGAGGCATCACCAGGATGGTATGCAAATGTTAACCCTTTAGTTGTATTTCTGTTAGTAAATTTTGTTACCTCATTTATGAAAAAACACTCTGCTCTTACATCTATGCGTATAGGGATGTTAATTATCCCTTTTTCGGCATTGGTAATGTCGTTTGGCTCGCAGGTTGGGAGTAGTTATATTCTAGGCTTACACCCAGTTGCCTTTATGATGATTGTGGGTATTGCTTTACAGGCTTTAGCAGAATGCTTTATCTCACCTCGATTCTTAGAGTACTTTTCATTGCAATCGCCTAAAGGAGAGGAGGGGCTTTATCTTGGGTTTAGTCATTTACATTCATTTTTCTCCTATTTGCTTGCTTTTGGATTATCGGGATTTTTACTTGAAAAGTATTGTCCAGACCCAAAGGGATTTTCGTCTGAACTTGACTATGTTCAAGCAACAGCAAATGCACATTATATATGGTATGTGTTTGTTGGAATTGGCTTAATATCGGTTGTTGCTCTTATGATTTTTGGCGTAGTAACGAGGGAGAAAAACAGCAACGTATAAGTTGGTAACAGATATAAGACGAAATCCCTTCTAAAAATACTCTTTACCTTTTCAATAGGGAGAGAAAGGGATTTTCATCAATACACGATCAAATAAAAAAAGTGGAGCGTATCGGAGTCGAACCGATGACCTCTTGCATGCCATGCAAGCGCTCTAGCCAACTGAGCTAACACCCCATCTGAGAATACAAAGATAAAAAAAAAAAGTTCAATAATAGTTCTATTAAAAAAATTACTACCTTTGAAAATCACTTTGCTTAAAAAGCAACTACTCTTTTGGATATTTGAGTAGGTTAAGTTAATATATGATAATCAGCGTATTATGGAATTAAAAAAGTCGCCTAAAGTTGACCTTCAGCGTCAAAAGGGTTTATTTTTACTTATAGGATTAGCATCCGTATTGATCATTATGCTTATTGCTTTCGAATGGGGAACTCGAGAAATCGAAATTCAGAAAATGACATTTGAAAGTGATATTGTGCAAGAAGATGAGATTATTAATACAGAACAAGAGGAACAAAAACCAATGGAACAACCTCCTGTTCCTGTTTTATCAGATGTATTGGTCGTTGTTGATGACAATATTAAATTGGCAGATAATATGAGCCTTTTTGATTCCGAAACGGATGATAAATCGGGTTTTGCAATTATGGATTTTCAAGATGAGGAAGAAGAGGTTTTAGAAGATGACATTCCATTCACTGCGGTGGAAGAGCCCGCCTCATTTCGAGGAGGAGGAGTGGATGCATTTCGTCGTTGGATTGGAGAGAATATGAAATATCCTGAATCTGCATCAGAGAATGGAATACAAGGACGAGTTATTATGCAATTTACTGTCGCAACTGATGGTCGTGTTGTTAATGTGAAAATACTTCGTGGTATTGACCCTGCACTTGATAAGGAGGCCGCTCGAGTAATCGCCTCATCTCCAAAATGGACGCCTGGAAAGCAACGCAATAAACCAGTTCGTATTCTTTATACACTTCCTGTAATTTTTACGCTACAATAAATTTCTACAAACTTTATAAGAAAAGCCTCGCCCAATAAAGTCGAGGCTTTTTTTTTAGAACAGCAAAGAATCATGAAAAATATCCTTCGTAGTGCCGTCTCAACACAAGGTCGTCGTATGGCTGGAGCAAGGGCACTTTGGAAAGCAAACGGGATGAAGTCTGAGCATCAAAATAAACCTATTATTGCAATAGTTAATTCGTTTACTCAATTTGTGCCAGGTCATATGCATTTACATAAAATAGGTCAAGAAGTTAAGAGTGAAATTGAAAAATTAGGATGTTTTGCCGCTGAATTTAATACTATTGCAATTGATGATGGCATTGCTATGGGGCATGATGGAATGCTTTATTCGCTTCCTAGTCGAGAATTAATTGCGGATAGTATAGAGTATATGGTAAATGCGCATAAGGCTGATGCTATGATTTGCATTAGTAATTGTGATAAAATTACTCCAGGAATGCTTATGGCAACTATGCGTCTTAATATCCCCACTATTTTTGTCTCTGGGGGGCCAATGGAGGCTGGTGTTTTGGACAGAAAAAAAGTAGATTTAATAGATGCAATGGTTCAAGCAGGAAATCTTGCTATTAGTGATAAGGAAGTAGAACGAGTTGAAAAATCAGCATGTCCTACTTGTGGCTCGTGCTCAGGAATGTTTACAGCAAATTCAATGAATTGTCTCAATGAAGCATTGGGTTTGGCTTTAGCCGGAAATGGGACTATTGTGGCGACTCACGTTGAACGTAAAAAACTTTTTGTGAGGGCAGCGAAACTCATTGTAAAGAACGCTTTGATTTATTATAAAGAGGGAGATGATAGATTTTTACCTCGAAATATTGCTACACGAGAAGCATTTCTGAATGCAATGCGACTAGATATTGCAATGGGCGGATCTACAAATACGATTTTACATTTGTTGGCAATTGCTCATGAAGCTGATGTGAGATTTTCGCTTGATGATATTCATGATCTTTCTCAAGATACACCGTGTTTATGTAAGCTTGCTCCTAATTCTCAAGATTATCACATTCAAGATGTGAATAGAGCCGGAGGCGTATTGGGAATTATGAATGAATTGCGCCAACAATTATATTTGGCAGAAAATAGGGTTGATGGACTAACGCTTGAAGAGGCATTAAATAGATATAGTATCACGAATAAAGAAATTAGTGTTTCGGCACAGGAAATTTATAGTAGTGCTCCTGCCGGAGAATTTTGTTTTGAAATGGGAGTCCAAAATACTCGTTATACTTCACTAGATACGAATCGAAGAAGTGGTTGCATTCGCAGCCTAGATAACGCTTACTCTGATGATGGAGGCTTGGCTATTTTAAAAGGCAATATTGCTCAGAGAGGATGTGTTGTGAAAACCGCTGGAGTTGATAAAAGCATTTATACATTTGTGGGCAAGGCAAAGGTTTTTAATTCTCAGGATGCTGCTTGCGATGCTATTTTGAAAGACGAAATAAAGGCAGGAGATGTTGTTGTGATTACATACGAAGGCCCAAAAGGGGGACCGGGAATGCAAGAAATGTTATATCCTACATCATATATCAAGGCCAAGCAATTAGGGAAGTTATGTGCGTTAATTACAGATGGTCGATTTTCAGGAGGAACATCAGGATTAAGTATAGGGCATATTTCGCCTGAAGCAGCGGCAGGAGGAAATATTGCCTTGATACGCAATGGAGATATAATTGAAATTGACATTTCTAGACGAAGTATTAATTTAAAGATAAGTGCAGAGGAGTTGGAGTTGCGTTACAAAACAGAAATGGCAAGAGGTACAAGTGCATTCACTCCAATTGACCGAAATAGGGCAGTGTCAAATTCTTTAAAAGCCTATGCGATGTTAGTTAGTTCTGCAGATCAAGGAGCAATAAGAAAAATTGACAACAACTAGAATTAGAGACTTATATCCTTCCAGAATATCAATTTTATATTTGTAAAAACAGAATACTTATCAATGGTTTGTGTACAAAAGGTCAATAATTGATTCAAGTATTTTTCTTTTTCAAGATTAGCATAAGTTTGCGTCCAGAATACTTTTATGTCAGTCAAGATAAGTTATTAGAACCATCTTATTGAGTAGGGATAAGATAAATTTATACCTATCTTTGCGAACTGCTTACCGTATTGAATTTTGCACACATCTTATTCACTTCAAAAAAATGCATAAATCAGGTTTTGTTAATATAGTGGGAAATCCAAATGTGGGTAAAAGTACCTTGATGAATGCTTTAGTCGGAGAAAGATTAAGTATTATTACTAATAAGGCACAGACAACCCGACATCGTATTATGGGAATTGTGAGTGGAGAGGATTTTCAAATCGTATATTCTGATACTCCCGGTATTTTAGCCCCTCGATATAAAATGCAGGAGGCAATGATGAAGTTTGTTGGAGGAGCTTTTGTTGACGCAGATATTATTTTATATGTTACTGATGTAATCGAGCAAATAGATAAACATGGAAATTATCTTGAGAAATTAAATCAAATAAATATTCCAGTGGTAATTGTGATTAATAAAATAGACCTAACTACACCCGAAAAATTAGAACAAATTGTAAGCGCATGGCACGAACGTGTTCCCAAAGCACGTATATTTCCTACATCTGCACTTGAAAAATTTAATCTTGATGAATTATTCAAAACCTTATTGAGGTTACTGCCACATGGAGACGCATATTATGATAAGGATACATTTACAGATAGAAATTTGCGTTTTTTTGCATCAGAGATTATTCGGGAAAAAATTCTGATACACTATGAAAAAGAAATTCCTTATTGTACAGAAGTAGTGATTGATGCATTTAAGGAAGAGAAAGAAATGTATCGTATTTCTGCCATTATAAACGTAGCAAGGGAGTCTCAAAAAGCAATTGTCATAGGGCATCAAGGAAATATGCTCAAAAAAATAGGCACTGCTGCTCGTAAGGATATGGAAACATTTTTTGAAAAAAAAGTTTTTCTACAAACATTCGTGAAAGTAAACTCAGATTGGCGAGATAATGAGCGAAATTTACGTCAATTTGGATACATTTTAGACTAATCATGATACAATTATAGTATGGGAATAGTAGCAATAGTAGGTCGCCCAAATGTGGGAAAAAGTACCTTGTTTAATCGTTTTGTAAGTGCACGTCAAGCTATTGTTGATGAGCAATCAGGCGTTACTCGTGATAGACACTATGGAAAGAGCGATTGGAATGGAAAGGTATTTTCGGTGGTCGATACAGGAGGCTATGCAATTAATTCGGATGATGTTTTTGAAAATGCTATTCGTAAACAGGTTTTACTTGCAATAGAAGAGGCAGACGTTGTCCTATTTATGGTTGACGTAACTAGTGGAATTACGGATTATGATGATGCTGTAGCAAATATCTTGCGTCGATCTAATAAAAAAATCATACTTGTAGTAAATAAAGTTGATAACCATAATCGAATTTACGATTCACATGAGTTTTATAAATGTGGCTTAGGCGAGCCTTATTGTGTAAGCGCAATGAGTGGAAGTGGAACAGGAGAGATATTAGATGAAGTAGTAAAGCACTTACCCGATAATTTTGCTGAACAAGAACTTGAAATTCCTCGCATTTCAATAGTTGGAAAACCTAATGTAGGTAAATCATCTCTTACAAATGCATTGTTGGGAGAGGAACGAAATATTGTGACCCCCATTGCTGGTACTACACGTGATGCGGTTCTATCTCGCTATAATAAATTTGGATATGACTTTTTTTTAGTAGACACTGCAGGTCTTCGTAAAAAAGGAAAGGCAATGAATAATTTAGAGTTTTACTCCGTAATGCGTACCATTCGTTCCATTGAAAACTCAGATGTTTGCTTGCTTATGCTTGATGCAACACTAGGCGTTGAAGCACAAGATTTAAGTATATTTAGTCTTATTGCCCGTAATAATAAGGGATGTGTTGTGGTGGTTAATAAATGGGACTTGGTAGAAAAAGATAATAATACCCTGAATCAATATAAAAAGGGTATTGAAAATCGTCTTGCCCCATTTAAAGATATACCCATTATTTTTACTTCTGTGCCCGAAAAACAACGAATAATGGATGTGATTGCCGCCTTGGTTGAGGTGCATAAAAATCGTAAAAAGAAAATTTCCACCTCAAAACTTAATGAAATAATGTTGCCTATTATTGCCGCATTTCCCCCGCCCGCAACCAAAGGAAAATATATTAAGATTAAATACATTACTCAATTATCAACACCATCTCCTGCATTTGCATTTTTCTGTAATTTGCCACAATATATAAAAGACCCATATAAACGATTTTTAGAAAATAAATTGCGAGAGAACTTTGACTTTACAGGAGTTCCTGTAAATATTTTTATTCGTCAAAAATAGGAGTTATTGCAACTTTAGTATATTTAGTTTAATTTTGCACCCTCAATTATTTCATATTATAAATTTGAAAATTATGCAAATTAAAAAGTGTATTTTATTTCTCGTATTTATTTTTTGTGCTATTAGCACTTTTTCACAAGGAAAATCTAGTGCAGCAGATAAAGCGCGAGCAAATCTAGACGCTCGTCGTACTCGGGCCTTAGAAGCCTTAGCAAAAGCAGAACGAGCATATAGAGAGGCGGACAGTTTGCGAACCTCTGGAAGACGTGGTGATAAGGATGCAGATTTTGCAGAAGAAGAAATATACAGAAAGCAAGCCGCTTTGGAAAAAAGAGTGTTTGATGAACAACTTCCTGAAATTGAAAAACTTGAACAATCTGAAGATTTTAAAGTTCAAAAGCAAGCTCTTGAACGCAAAAATCAACTTCGCGCACAGTATAATACGGAATTGAAGCAATTACAAGCAGAACATGCAGAACTTATGAGAAAATGGGGGCAGAGTGATAAGGAAATAATGCGAGGACAAGAAAAGATTAGAATTGCAAAAGAAGCTTTACACGAAGCCAAAAAAACACTTTCATCTATAGATAATGAACTTGAACTTATTAATAGAAGGGAGGCCATGCAGAAGGCGCAAAAAGAAAAAGAACTGTTGGAGCGTCAACAAGCAAAAGATCAAGCTCAATTAGCAAAAGAAAAAGGAAAAGCAAAAATGCAGGCAGACCGTGAAAAACAAGCACAGTTACGTGAGGCAGACAAAGCAAAATTGCAACAAGTAAAAGATAAGCAAGTAGTCCAAAAAAATAAAGAAAAAGAAAAACAACAAGCAATCCAAGCCAAAGAAAAAGAAAAACGAGATGCGGAAAAAGCAAAAATGCAGGCGGAGCGTGAAAAACAAGCCGCATTAAAAGCTAAAGAAAAGGAAAAGCGAGAGGCTGAACGCGCAATTATATTACAACAACGAGAAGCAGAAAAAGCGGAAAGAGAAAAAGCCGCTGCAGAAAAAGCAAGATTACAAGCAGAAAAAGCAAAAAAACAAACGGAAAAAAACGCCGAAAAAAAATGACCTCTATAGGCATTATTCCCGCTCGTTATGCATCCTCTCGTTTTCCAGGCAAGCCTCTTGCTATGCTTGGAGAAAAAAGTATGATACAGCGAGTATACGAACAAGCAAAGCAAGCTGTTGAACGCTGTTATGTCGCTACAGATGACCAACGTATTGCAAATGTCGTTAGTTCCTTTGGAGGTAATGTTGTAATGACCTCTGAGTATCATCAGAGTGGAACTGATAGATGTGCCGAAGCTCTTTCCATAATAGAAAGATCGCAACAACAAAAAATTGATGTGGTAATTAATATACAGGGAGATGAACCTTTTATTGCTCCCCAACAAATACAACAACTACAAGATTGCTTTACCTCCCAGAATATACAAATTGCAAGTTTAGTAAAACAATTTGGAAAAGAAGAAGATGTACTATCAACAAACATCCCAAAAGTAGTACTAGATAAGGATAATTATGCACTTTATTTTAGTCGCTCCATTATTCCCTTTATTCGAGGGAAAGACCAAAATCAATGGCGTGATACACATAAATACTATAAACATATCGGATTATACGCTTATCGTCCAGAGGTTCTACAGGAAATTACAAAACTACCCCCCAGCAGTCTTGAATTAGCAGAGTCGCTCGAACAATTAAGATGGCTCGAAAATGGTTATCGAATTAAAATCGCCGTAACAGAATATGAAACTTGGGCAATAGATGATCAGCAGGATTTACTGAGAATCCAAAAGCACTTTGGCCTATAAAATACTCTCTCCTCTACCTGATAAAATAATCAATATCTTTGTCTCCTAAATTACTAGAAAATGACGGTAGAAAATCTTATTAGCCGATTTGTACAGCAGATCGGATTTCAGCATTTATATACGGCTCTGAAACAAGAAAGCTCAAAGCTCTTATTCGCAAAACAATTGTGCGGCTCAAGTAGGGCTATGTTAATTGCCGCAATGGCAAAAAAAAATGCTGGATTACACTGGATTATAGCCGATGAAAAAGATGAGGCGGCTTATCTTTATAATGATGTATATAATTTTTGTAAAGGCAAAGATGTTCTTTTTTTTCCAGCATTATCAAATAAAAAACATGCAAATGCAGAAGAGGATACAAGTAATATAATACAACGTACAACTGCCTTAGCCAAAATTGCAGAACTTAAATTCGATGAACCGATTTGCATTATTACTTATCCTGAGGCAATGCTTGAAAAAGTTGTGTCGGAACAATCGCTTAAAAAAAATACTCTCCTCCTGCATGTAAATGAAAAAATTGAGCGAGAATTTATCCTAGAAACCCTCCTAGAATACGGATTTGAACGAACAGATTTTGTATATGAAGCCGGACAATTTGCAATGCGTGGTAGTATTCTTGATATTTTCTCATTTGTGGATAAAAAACCCTATCGACTTGATTTTTTTGGTGATGAAATTGAAAGTATTCGACGATTTAATCTCAACTCCCAACTCTCAGATGAAAACTGCAATGAAGTGGAAATTGTGCCTAATCTTAGACGGCAACAAGAAAATGTTCAACAGATTTCGGTACTCGAGTTTTTACAGCAAAATGCTTCTAGAAAAATTTTATGGTTTAATAATTACAATTTTTGTCTGCAAAAATTGACGGAAGTTTACAAAAATGAGAATCAACAATCAAAAATCGACATAAATAAAGAATTACAGTCTACGATAGAAAAATTTACTAGGATTAGTTTTGGAGATGTTAAGGCGGAAGAAATATTTAATTTTGACACTTCTCCACAACCATCATTTAATAAAAATTTCGATTTGCTTGCATCAAATATAGAAGAATATCACACAAAAGGCTTTGATAATTTTCTGCTTACCGATAGCCTATTGCAAGCAGAAAGAATGGCCGGCATTTTAACTAACACTACAGGACTTGAGCAAGTTCCAATTGCGTTACATCAAGGATTTGTTGATAATGTAAGCAAAATGAGTTGTTACACAGATCATCAAATTTTCGCACGTTATCATCGCTATCAATTGCATGGTGCTCCAGATAAAAGCGAACGACTAACAATTCAAGAACTTAATGCCCTTAAAGTAGGAGATTATGTAGTACACATTGACCATGGAGTAGGCATTTTTGGCGGATTAGTAAAACAAACTGTAAACGAAAAAACGCACGAGTTTATTAAATTATCCTATCGAGATGACGATGTGTTATTTGTTAGCGTACACGGACTACATCGTATCTCACGCTACAAAAGCAAAGATGGTGATCCTCCGAAAATCTATAAACTTGGAACCGGAACTTGGCAAAAACTCAAAAATGCAAGTAAAGGAAAAATTAAAGATATTGCACGAGAACTTATCACATTATACGCCGAACGAAAGAATAGTAAAGGATTTGCTTTTACTCCAGACAGTTATTTGCAGGCAGAATTAGAAGCCTCATTTATTTACGAAGACACCCCAGACCAACTTAAGGCAACTATTGCAGTCAAATCCGATATGGAGAAACAAGTGCCAATGGATAGATTAGTGTGTGGAGATGTGGGATTTGGAAAAACCGAAATTGCAATACGAGCCGCCTTTAAAGCAATTACCGATGGCAAACAAGTCGCTGTACTTGTACCTACCACAATATTAGCCCTACAGCATCATAAGACTTTTTGCAAACGATTACATAAGTTTTCATGTCGAATTGAATATCTTAGTCGATTCAAATCCGCAAGTGAAACCAAAAAAATACTTGCAGAGCTTGAAGCAGGGAAAATTGACATCATTGTAGGGACTCACAAGTTATTAAGCCCTACCATTAAATTCAAAGACTTAGGACTGTTGATTGTTGATGAGGAGCAAAAATTTGGCGTTTCTGCAAAAGAAAAACTACGTCAATTACGTCTCAATATTGATACACTTACATTGACTGCAACACCCATTCCTCGAACTTTACAATTCTCACTTATGGGTGCAAGAGACTTATCCATTATACAAACCCCTCCGCCCAATCGACAGCCCATTGATACGGAAGTAATTCGCTTTTCAGAAGAGTTTATCCGCAACGCTATTGAATTTGAAGTTAAACGATCAGGACAAGTATTTTTTGTACACAATCGAGTCCAAGATATAAAATCAATTGAAGACACAATACATCGCATTTGTCCAGATGTTACCACCATTGTGGCGCACGGACAAATGGACGGAAGTGAAATGGAAAAAAGAGTCGTTGATTTTATCATGGGAGAATATGAAGTTTTGATTGCAACCAGTATTATTGAAAATGGAATTGATATACCCAATGCCAATACTATTATTATCAATCAAGCCCAAAATTTCGGACTTAGCGATTTGCACCAACTGCGTGGACGAGTTGGCAGAAGCAATCGCAAAGCATTTTGCTATTTGATTGCGCCGCCTCTTGATACACTTAGTAGTGACTCTAGAAGAAGACTCAGAGCATTAGAGGAATTCTCAGAGCTTGGAAGTGGCTTCAATATTGCAATGCAAGACCTTGACATTCGTGGAGCAGGAAATTTATTAGGAGCAGAACAAAGTGGATTTATTGCTGAAGTTGGATTTGAAACCTATCAAAAAATACTAAACGAGGCAATAATGGAACTCCGTGAAGAAGGAAAATTTCACCCTATAGATAGCGTGCAAAATCCAGACCTATCCATTAACGCATTTGGAATAACTAATAGTAAACTATTTGTAGCAGACTGCACAGTAGAAACAGATATGGAAATTCTATTACCCGATAATTATGTTAGTAATATTGCCGAAAAAATACGCCTATATCGAGAAATCGACGAATTACAAACAGAGATGCAAATTCAAGAATTTGTAAAAAGAATGACCGATCGGTTTGGCGAAATTCCCACACAAACACAAGAGTTGTTAAATGTCGTAAGATTGAGAGATACTGCAATCAAACTAGGATTCGAAAAAATTATTCTCAAAAATAATCGAATGACCGCCTATTTTGTCCAAAATCCAAATAGTTTGTACTACAAAAGCGACATATTTACCAACCTAATGCAAAATATTGCACAACACCCATTACGCTTTAACCTCAAAGAGCAAAAAGAAAAACTCGCACTTTCTGTCTTACAAGTAAGCAATCTAACACAAGCAATGCAAGTCCTTCAAACCATCAGTGCAAATAATCAATCCGAAGAATGATAAATAAACTCCAAAAATACTGTTTGCAACACTCTACACCAGAACCCCAACTATTGACAGAGCTCGTCAGAGAAACTCATTTACGAGTACTTCAAGCTCGAATGTTATCACATTGGCAGCAAGGCTTCCTATTGCAAACACTTGCAAAAATCTTACGGCCGAAGAATATATTAGAAATCGGTACATTTACAGGCTATTCAGCCCTATGTCTAGCAGAATCACTTCCAGAAAATGGAAGTTTGCACACTTATGATGTGAATGATGAAGTATTAGAAATTGCTAAAGAATTTGTTGCTCGCTCATTGTTACAAGAAAAAATATTTATTCATCACGCCAATTTCCTCGAAGAAGCCCCCAAACTCAATATGAGTTTTGAACTAGTCTTTATAGATGGAGATAAACGCGAATATATAGCCTATTATCGTATGGCGCATGCCCTTGTGCCAAGTGGAGGCTTGATTATTGCAGACAACGTACTTTGGGGCGATAAAGTAGTAAACTTTCCATTAAAGAAGGATTTACACACCCAAGCCATTTTATCTTTTAATAAGATGATTGTAGAAGATAGCAGTGTAGAAGTATTGATGCTTCCTTTGCGAGATGGCTTATCAATTATAAGAAAAAAGTGATAAATGATTTCTTTCAAAAGCAATTTGATCAATAATGAAAAGCACTTTTGCAAAAAAATATTTATGATTGTCTCACAAATTTTTCCCTGAGAAACCTCTAATTACTCCTGTAAAAAGGCGAAATGCTACCTTTAATTTTCCTGGTTATTCAATGAATATCTAAGTCCTAACGCCAAAAAAAATCTGACAAAATAAACTCAATATCTTAATTCATAAAATATATTTACCTTTGTCCGCACAGAAAATTTATAGCCAATTATGCCACGAATTTCGGAACGAGTCTTATATATGCAGTCCTCGCCCATACGAAAACT
>JBOFDL010000062.1:0-3603 GCA_051646985.1 Bacteroidales bacterium
ATTTTTCTAAATGATTGAGCATCTTGCCATGAGTGAATGTCTGGCAAGTTACGAACAATGCGAATTTCTAAGGGATAGCCAAAGTGTTGTTTGTCAATGTAGTGCTCATAATCACCATAAATGTGAACATACTCTAGTAAAAAGCCCTCCACTTGAGTGTGGAGCAGTTCTTTTTCACAAATTGTACGAATAAGGGGAATTGCATTTTCATGCAGAACTTCATCGGCTTGAATATATACACACCAGTCTCCAGTACATGCTTTTAATGCGATATCCGTTTGAGAGGCATATACATTGCCATGTAGAGGGTATTTTTCGGTATCCCAGACTGTCTCAATTATTTTGATTTTTGGAGAGTTTATACTTTGAACAATATCCGCCGTATTATCCTCACTTTTGCCTAATACGATCACCATTTCATCTACTAAAGGGAGCAGTGACAGGATTGATTCTTGTACAGGGAAGTCTAGTTGAATTGCATTTTTAACAATAGTAAATCCACTAATTTTCATATTGCGTGATACTTAGTATTTATTGTTGGGTCGACTTATTTTGTTCTTTTGATTAGATCATTCGGGTTTTACAAATTATAATAACCCTAGAACATTAAAGGTATTTGTCTATTCCATTCATAGTTTTAATCGTATTGTTAAGAAGTACCTGTTCTAAAAATACATGATTTTCATTGAAGTGGCTTCTAGATGCCTCTTCATGCCATAGATGATAGGCTAAAGCGCAATATTTAAGTTTGCGAACAACTATTCCACTATTCATCATTCTCATCATAAAATCACTATCCTCTCTTCCCCAACCCTCGTAATTTTCATCAAATCCATTTACAGAAATACAGTCTTTTCTCCAAAAACTCATATAGCCTTTTGCTTGATTATATCTTGTGATTTTGGGCAATAATTTCCATAATTGATTGACTCTAATATTATTCCCGCGATTACATTGGATGCCTTTTGTCCAAAATGGGATATTCTCTATTTGCAGTCTTTTTTCCAATTTGTCGGTGAAGGCTTTAGATAAAAACACTCGACTTGATATATACATATTACCTTCTTTGGCTGCACTGATATGATCTTTTATGTAATGTGGGCTAAGAAGCATATCTCCATCAATTAAAATAATATAGTCACTTGTAGCCTGAGCAATCGCTTTGTTTCGAGATCTTGAAAGGCGAAATCCAATATCTTCTTGCCAAGAATGTATTATCGGACAAAGAAAAGAAAATGAACCTTTAAAACGATCAATTAACTCCTTTGTTTCATCGCCAGAACCGTCATCTGCAATAATAATTTCACTGGGCATAACACTTTGCCTCAAAACAGAACTTAAAACCAGAGAAAGTGCATTGGGTCTATTATAGGTTGTAACGATAAGGGAGACTTTCATCTTAATGGTTATTGGCAATTTTTTTCTGCGAGTTTATAATTGCGAATAAATTTGTAGTATGCTCCCATTATAGACCAAGTGAATCCTTCGAATCCATTCAGTATATTGCGATTTATGAAATAGTAGGAGATAAACTTAATTGCCATTTCTAAGCAGATAAACCATTTGTTTTTTGTTTTTTTCTTAGAGGAGTAAACACTTGCAACTATACTAGAGTAAGTGTTTATTTTTGTGAGATGTTGTGCAATATTCATATAACTATAATGCAGCATTTCACATTTTAACATTCCTATTTTTCCTTGAATCTGCACTTTTTCATGCAAACTAGCATCTGTAAATCCTCCATGTTTTTTATTGAATAATCGGGTAATGTATTGCTTGTTTTCTGTGCCGTATTTAAATTTTCTGCCTAAATAAACAAGAGTCCTTGGGAGGCTATATGCTGTATATACTGCCTCTTTTTGAGAGTAGACTTGCTTAATCTCTTTTCCTAAAGCGGGCGTTAACTCTTCATCTGCATCAATACTAAGTATCCAATCATGTGAGGATTGATTAACCGCAAAATTCTTTTGTTTCCCAAATCCCTCCCAATCATGAGGAATAAATTTTACATTAAATTTACTGCAGATTTCTTCTGTTTTGTCAGTTGATCCAGAGTCAACTACAATAATTTCATCTACAACTCCATGAATAGATGAAAGACAACGCTTAATATTATCCTCTTCATTATAAGTTATAATTACTGCTGAAATTTTATTCATTTAGTATCAGTGCTAGTTCTATAACTGTTGCTGCAATCGCAATTTTTGTGTGCTTATAATAAAGCATAACCAAAATATGCAAGGCATGATGCCCTTGATAGATGCAATTGGAGACTCTACATTGAAAAAAAGAAAATATATAAAAAGAAAATTTATTAGCAGTAGGTCTCTATGGCGAATGGCTAAAAGTGTTAAGTAGATAAAGAGTGCAAAAAGCGGAATTGCTCCAATAATACCAAATTGAACAAGTTCGTCTAAAAACTGATTGTGAAAGTGATTAAAGTGAAAAGCATTAGAATATCCCAATGAATGCGCTAAACTCTCAGAATTAATATATGTACCCATACTACAAACGTTTGAGCCAAACCATGGAGTTTGCTTAAATACAGTCCAACCAGTATGAAGAAGTTGACTTCGTATACCATCTGAGGACAACTCTAGAGATGAATAATTCGCAATTAAAATTGCAATTAAAACAGTGCTCGTAATTCCAAGTATTTTAGAGACTCGGCTTATTTTTTTACGATAGCCAATAAATTGAAGAAGCAGTAAAATTCCAATAAGCCATATTGCAATGCGTGCGCCCATTATATATATCGCGAATATGACGATTAAAATACCTAACGTCAATGTAGTTCTTGATATTTTGTTCGTCTCAAAGCGTAGATAAAATCCTAAGGGAATAAAAAATGACAATGCTACAGAGATAAAAGACGGATGCCACCAAAAGGGAGGAATTAAAAAATGGCTATAGTATAGTTTTGGGTTAGAGAGTGCCTGAAGAAAATTAGTGTCCGTACTATTGCAGTGTACGTTCACTATGTAACTTAGTATGATAAGTCCTGATAATAAAATATAACCGTAACATATTGCGTGGAGTATGCAGATTATTTGTTTTTTAGAAAAGGAGATTGCCGATAAACAAATGGGAATAATAAGAAGAGAGAGGCTCTGCTCAATGCACGAAAAAGGTGTGTTTTTACTACTCAAAATGCCAATTATGCGAAGCGAAAACATCATCAATAAAATTATGTAAATAGGGCGAAAAGAAAAATGACGATGAAAAACTCCATTAAGGAGTGCAATAAAGCAAACGCCCCATAGAGATAGAATCGAGAATTTATTGCCAAGAGGGAAGGTAATTGCCAAGAGAGAAAGCATAATTGTTGTTGCAACATCAACAATCTGCACATTCTTTATATTCATTTTTTAGATATTATTTTGCAAAAAAAAAGCAAGAAAAGTCTATTAAAATATAGGCTTTTCTTTTGCTTTATCTATATATAACGTTACACCAATGACTTCACCAAATCCTCTCGTTTGCCAGGTAGCATATCCATTGGCGCAATCTCTGGCATAGTGTAGCAACCAGGACGTTGCTTTACTACAGCACGAGCACACGACACTAAAATTTGTGCTGTAAGTGCTGGATTATTTATGCTCA
>JBOFDL010000063.1:0-4821 GCA_051646985.1 Bacteroidales bacterium
TCCGCAAAAAAGAAAAATCGTTTGCAAAAAAAAATCGTAAATTTGTCGTCGCTTTTTTAAGAAGATATCAATGATGCATGAAAACGAAAAAATGCTATATACAAGGGGGTGCACTTGTAAGAAAAAAGCAACAACCGGAGAAATGGAGTGTTGTCAAGTAGAGTCAAGTCAAAAACTAGCGACTACTGACTGGTTGAACGGACTTCATAACTCTGTATTTCCAAATGATATTCTTGAAATACGTTTTAAGAATACACGTAAAGGCTACTTTCAAAACGTAAACCAACTTCCATTAAAAAAAGGAGATATTGTTGCAGTCGAGGCCTCTCCTGGACATGATATTGGGATTATATCCCTTATGGGTGATATTGTAAGTCTACAAATGATGCGGAATAATTTAAATCCCGAAAAGTATGACTACAAGAAAATATATCGGAAGGTAAAAGGCGTTGATATTGAAAAATGGAGCGATGCCATTGCCTTAGAACACTCGCTTATGACTCGAACCCGGAAAATGGTCATAGACTTGGGTTTGAAAATGAAAATTGGAGATGTTGAGGTGCAGGGGGATAAAACAAAAGCCATTTTTTATTATATTGCAGAGGAGCGAATTGACTTTCGAGAATTGATAAAAATAATGGCAGATGATTTTCATTTGCGTATTGAAATGCGACAAATTGGAGTACGTCAAGAGGCTGGGCGTATTGGTGGCATTGGTACTTGTGGACGAGAATTATGTTGCGCACAGTGGCTATGTAGTTTTGCTTCTGTGTCAACAAATGCAGCTCGGAATCAAGATATTGCTATAAATCAGCAAAAACTTGCAGGACAATGCGGAAAGTTGAAATGCTGTCTGAATTATGAGGTCTCAACCTACTTGGATGCTCAAAAGGATTTTCCCAAAGGGTATTCAACTTTAGACACAAAAGATGGAACTGCTTATCATCATAAGACAGATATATTTAAGCGTCTTATGTGGTTTAATTTTGATAAGTACTCGATGGAAAACTTAGTTGCTGTTCCAGTAGAGCGGGTGAAGGAAATTCTTGAGCAAAATAAAAAAGGAGTTGCAGTAGAGTTCTTGTTAACGGAGCGCTACAAAAGTACAATCCCAATTAAAATTGAACCCGAATTTAAGAGCGCCTCAGGAGAGGACAGCATTACGCGTTTTGATCGACCTCGTCACAAAGAAGGAAGTAATAGATTCCAAAATAAGCCGTCTAAACATAAAAAGACAAATTATAAGAATGATAAACGTCGCAACTAAAATGTCTTGTTTTTTGTGTATTAGCACAATTTTTGTCGTTATTTTTGGCGCATGTAGCAAAAATGTAGTCTATGAGTATTATAAACCAATTGAGAATAAAATTTGGCATAAGGATAGTTTGATTACATTTTATGTTCCGATTGAAGACACATTGTCAAATAATACTATTTATATCAATTTGCGTAATACAAGTGCTTATCCATATTGCAATATTTTCTTTTTTATTACTACCTATCTTCCAACAGGTGTATATATAAAGGATACTGTAGAATATATGCTTGCAGATCAGTATGGAAAATGGTATGGTAAAGGGTTTTCTCATTTACTGGATAATCGTCTTTTATATCAAAAACAAGTACACTTTCCTCAAAGTGGAGTGTATCGTTTTGAGATTCAGCAAGGTATGCGAAATGAAACTCTGCAATATATATCAGATGTAGGCATATGTATAGAAAAAGAATGATAATGTTTATTGTTAGATGGGTAAAAACAAATGGGCGCGATTCAAAGAAAATGAAAGTTTTTCATGCCTAATTCAACCGCAATTTTCAGATCTTTTAAAGGGAGTTTTCTCACTTAGAGGCAATTGGCGTACTCAATTTTTTGCTAATAATAATCCAATCGTACTAGAAATCGGCTGTGGACGAGGAGAATATACTGTAGAATTAGCAAAGCGTTATCCAAGAAAAAATTTTATTGGTATTGACATAAAAGGTGCTCGATTATGGCGTGGCGCAAAAACTGCAACAGAAGAAGGTCTTCGGAATGTGGCATTTTTACGAACAAAGGTAGATGTTATTACTACACTTTTTTCCTCTAGTGAGGTGAGTGAAATCTGGATCACTTTTCCTGACCCTCAGCCGAAAAAAGTACGTAAGAGACTTTGTGGAGCGATGTTCTTAAATCGTTATGCCAAAATTTTAAACTCCGGAGGTGATGTGCATCTTAAAACAGATAGTCAAATGCTTCATGCATATACCAAAAAATTATTGGCAGAAAATAATCTTCAAATAAAATCAACTAATACAGATATCCATCATCATAATGCAAGTAAGGACACAATTTTAGAAATTTTAACTACCTATGAGAAAATTTTTATTCAACGAGGGTTTCCAATTACCTATTTGCACTTTTCGCTATTTAACAATACAAATTTAATAGAACCTAAAGATTTTAATTTTGATATGAATGTTCCTAAGGCTCGTAAAATTTTCTAATGAGTGATTGCATTTCCAGAGATAATGGTAGTTGGATATCCTATTTTCTCTAGAGATTTTTGGAGTAAGTCTACATCAGTTTTATCCGTTCGATACTTAATTGTTACGGATTTACGTTTTATATCAACGCTTAAATCTTCAACTCCTTTTTCAAAAGGAATAGTTTTTTCAATCTTTGCTTTACATGAGTGACAGTCTATTTTTTCACTTTGAAGTATAATTATAGCCTCATTGCTTTTTAGTTTTGTTGCCGCTTGAGTATTGAAGGTTATCAATAAGCAAAATGACAAGTTCACTATATTTTTTAAGATATTCATAGGTGCATTTTTTTTGGTTTATTTTAATTCTTCAAAGTTAATATTTCTAAGCATTTCAGTCATAATCCTAGTCATTTTTTTTTCTGCTTTTTTTCCTTCTTTTTGAACCTCTTCATGACTAACAGCCATTGCAATATCATCACCTCCAAGATCAGTAATAATGGACATTGCAAATACAGGAATATTCATGTGCCGTGCAACAATTACTTCTGGAACAGTACTCATTCCTACAGCATCGCCACCAATCCGATGAAAATAGCCATATTCTTTAGGTGTTTCAAATGTAGGTCCAGTTGTTCCCACATAACATCCTTGATGTACTTTAATTGCTAATTTTTCAGATACATCGTAACATAAAGCGATTAGATTTTTATTGTAGGGCTCACTCATGTCGGGAAAGCGAGGACCAAGTTCTGCGATATTTTTTCCTACTAGAGGGTTCGGCAAGCAGTTGATATGATCGTTGATAATCATTAGATCTCCGATTGAAAAATCTTTATTCATTCCGCCACTTGCATTGGATACAAAAAGCGATTTTATATTTAGAAATTTCATTACTCGTACAGGAAAAGTTACTTGCTGCATATCATAACCTTCGTAAAAATGAAAACGCCCCTGCATTGCAACAATTTTTTTTCCGCCAAGAGTTCCAAAGATTAATCGCCCACTATGCCCCTCCACTGTAGAAAGAGGGAAATATGGAATATCTTGATAATTAATAGACTCGGCACTTTCGATGCTATCAACTAAGCCTCCTAAGCCTGTTCCTAAAATAATTCCGACCTCAGGCTCTATACTTACCTTTGATTTAATATAGGTGGCTGATTCTTTTATTTTTTGTAACATAATTAAAAATATTTTTTGAAAAATCAATCGCGCTGTTATTAAAAAACTGCACCTCAATTGGTGCATAATATATTCGAGTTTTATACATTTCACTTATATGCATATTCATTAGACGCATTGCATCTTTTTCTGTAGTAATAAGTATTGCCTCTTTATAGTGTTGCATAAGTCTTTCAATACAGTGTAGTTCTCGTTTGGTAAAGTTATGATGATCGTTAAAAGTTAGAGAGTGTACCACAGTATAATTATTCATTAGAGTTTTAAAAAACGGCTCAGGCTGAGCAATTGAAGCTAGAGCAATTACTTGTTCTACTGGTTGCTCTAGTTCTTTAAGAGTAATTATATTGATGGGTGTTTTTGTAGTGTAGTGTGTAAAATACAAGTATTGATAGGGGCGTACTGCAAGTTGCTTTTCTTTTATTTTGAAGTCTATTGGTAAAATATGCTTTGGACATTTAGTCACAATGAGCATTTCTGCACGGCGAAGCTGTTTCTTGGTGTCACGTAGTCTTCCTAGTGGAAGTAGATTGTCTTGGGTGGATAAATTGTCATAGGTTGTAAGCACCATTGATACTCCAGCTTTAACACTACGATGTTGGAAGCCATCATCAAGAATAATAACCTGTAAGTCTGGGTAATCTTTTAAGAGTTTTTGGATTCCCCAAACTCGTTTCTTACAAACTGCAACGATTGTATTTTTATTTTTACGTTTTAGTAGAAGGGGTTCGTCTCCAACTTGTAAGGCACTACTATTAGATTTTACATATAAAAAACCTTTTGTTTTTCGCTTATATCCACGAGAAAGAATCGCAGTTTTAATGTCTTGTTGAGTTAATAAATCAGCAAGATATTGAGTGTGAGGAGTTTTTCCAGTTCCCCCAACAGTAATATTTCCTACACAAATAATAGGAATAGGAAAAGTATATGTACGGAAAATCCCTATGTCATACAGCCAGTGTCGTATGCTTATTGCCAAATGAAATAGACTCGCTAATGGAAGTTTGACAAGAAATAATAGTATGTGGAATAAAGATAGCACTTTTATATTTTTGACTAATCAATTGTAATATTGTACGGAATTCGTGTTTGAATTGTGCGATGCATCTTAATAATTTCTGTAAAAGGAGGATAATTTTGCAAGAGATTATCCATTGGATTTTGCATTATTTTAATT
>JBOFDL010000064.1:0-2972 GCA_051646985.1 Bacteroidales bacterium
TTTCGTCCACAAATGATAAAAATATTAAACCAATCAAAAGCAATGTAATTATGGACAGCAAATTTATATCGAAATCAAACGTTTTAGGCATCTCAATTCTTTGTGGATTTTTTGCCTTAGGGCTTTTTATCTTTAAGGGTTTAAAAACTTTTAGTGACAAAGATCGTGTGGTAACTGTAAAGGGGTTGGCAGAAATGAATATGGAGGCAAAGTCTGCCACTATTATACTAAATTTTTCCTTTTCAGGAGATGATTTAGAAAATATAATAAAACAAACAGAAAAAAAGAGAGATGACATTACTGCATATTTAGTCAATATTGGATATATGCAAAAAGATATTATTATAGATAATTTAAGTGTAACTGATCGGCAAAAATATTATGAAACACAATGGAAAAATGGCGAACAAGTACAAGTAAAAATCAATAGATATACTACATCACAGAATCTCAGATTAGAATCAACGGAGATTACAAACACAGAAAACCAAACCTCAAAAATTAAATTAGATTTGGTTCGAAAAGATTTAACGGCTGATATACAAACACATTATATTTTTCCTGAACTAAATGCCATAAAACCTCAACTTATTGCTGAAAGTACTAGGAATGCACGTATTGCAGGCGAGCAATTTGCAAATGATTCGCAAGCGAAACTGGGTAAAATTAAGACAGCCTCTCAAGGACAAATTGTTATTGCAGGAAGGTATTATTATGGTGAAGAGGCAACTGAAAAACCAAAAGAACCTTATATTCAAAAAGCACGAGTAGTGAGTACGATTGTGTTTTTTTTAGAGTAGTAATTAAATTTTGCCTGTCTTATAACATAATAATTGCTAATAGTGAAAGTACTGAAATAACAAACCACAAAGCAACACCAAGTATTAGTGGCTTCAATCCAAGTTTTCGCATACTACTTATGGAGAGAGAGGATCCTATTAAAAATAGTGTTCCTACAAGCAATAGTTTTGAGCCTTCTGCAATCCACTTATTAAATTCACCTAGTACTGGAAGGTATGAATTTATTACCATTGCTATTACAAATAAGAAAATAAACCATGGAATTTGCACTTTACTATTTTTGCTTCTAAATATCCACATTGAAAATAGTGAAAGTGGAATAATCCAAAGAGCTCTTGCCAACTTAACGGTTGTAGCAATTCTTAAAGCGTCATCTCCAAAAGACTGAGCCGCTCCTACTACTGAACTTGTATCATGTATGGCAATAGCACTCCACAAGCCAAATTGATACTGACTTAAATTTAGCCAATTTCCTAAAATTGGAAAAACAATTAAAGCTACAGAGTTTAGCAAAAAAACTACACCAAGCGACATAGAAATCTCTTCCTCATTAGCGTCTACACTTGGAGCAACAGCAGCAATAGCACTACCTCCACAAATAGCAGTCCCGGAAGAAATTAAATGGGTTAATTTGCGCGGCATTTTTAGCCATTTACCTACTAAAAAACCCAAAATAAGTATTGTTGTAATAGAGGCAACTGTTAACCAAAATCCATCACGGCTGGATTGTATGGCAGCGTTTACATTCATACCAAAACCCAAACCTATTACCGAAATTTTTAGTAAAAACTTGCTTCCTTTATGGGATATTTTTGGCATAGGATGCCCCAAGATAAGTGTAAAGAAAAATCCACCCAACAGAGCTACTGGTGCAGGTACAAAAGGAGTGATACAAAGGCAAAATATGGCAATAAATAATACCTTATACAGGATTGATTTTTTGAAATTCACAAAAAATGATTTTTAGAGGTTAATTATTGTTTTAATAAAACAGTTTCAATGGCTTTTTTGAAATCCGCTTTTGATAATGCACCTTGTGATATTTGAGGATTTTCACCCATAGGAATAAAAAGTAAAGTTGGTAAAGATTGTATGCCAAAAGCGGCCGACAAATCCAATTCTTTATCAGTATCAACTTTGTAAATATAGATTCTTCCTTCATATTCTGCAGCAAGTTCTTCCAAAATTGGAGCAATCGTTCTACATGGACCACACCATGAGGCATAAAAATCAACAATAGCAGGTTTATCTCCAAGATAGTTCCATACCATAGGATTTTTTTCATAGTTTGCGACTTTTTCTAAAAAATCTTGATTTGTTAACTCAATGGTTTTTGTATTCTTAGATTTTGTATTTTCCCCTCCCACAGCAATTACTGTTTTATTACCCCTAGGAGCATTTTTTGTGCCACAGTTTAATAATATTAGGCTAAATATAAGTACCAGCAATGTGTTATAATTTACCTTCATAGTTAGATTTATTTTTGATAAGTATAGTGATTTGTAACTCGAGGAGTGGATAATAAGGACATATAATAACAGATATTCTTTATCGTAAAAAAACACCAATAGCAACAATAAACTTGTAAAAGTCCATTGTTTTACAAAGGTAGCATATTTTTGCAATTCATATTTTTGAATAATTCGGGATTTAGTTTAAATGAATTTTTAACTGTTCTAATAATTTTGTATATATCTTAATACCATTTTTTATTTCAGATAATTTAATGTATTCATTTGCTGTATGTGATCTAGCAGAGTCTCCAGGACCTATTTTTAGAGAAGGTACTTTTAGTATAGCTATATCACTTGTTGTGGGTGATATATATGCTTCACACTTTATATGCTTGGCAGATATTACTAACGGATGTGTTTGGTCAATGCTTGATGCGGTAATACGAGTAGACCTTGGCACTATGGTACTTTTTACGTGAGATCGAATAATTTCAAGAATTTCAAGATTTGCATATTGATCAGTAGGGCGAATGTCTACTACAAACTTGCATTCTGCTGGAATTACATTATGTTGTGTTCCACAATTTATCATAGTGGTTGTCATTTTTACTTCCCCCATTAAAGAGGATTTTTTTGGAAACTTATAATCACAAAACCACTTTATATCCTCTAATGCTTGATATAAAGCATTTTCCCCCTCATTGCGAGCAGCATGTC
>JBOFDL010000065.1:0-25233 GCA_051646985.1 Bacteroidales bacterium
GTACAATCCTTGAGGGGATGTGCGATAGATGATTTGATATGCCTTGAACCTCCTTTTTTTACAATATATGATAGTTATGTAGATAAAGAACGAATCAATGATTTTGACCGCTAATTTAATTAATTTTTTGTAATAAATATATCTTTGTCGATGTATTTGTAGAAATATGCGCAAAATTATTAAATAGAGTGGGGGAGATGCTCCCTGATTGCTTGCATTGTACAAAAAACAAAGAATGATTATCATAAAAATTCATCAGCAGAGTTATGCCGATTTATGCGCATAACGATGAAAATTTATCTGCATAGTTATGCAAATATATTTCCATAGTTATGCAAATTTACGTGCATAGTTATGCAAATATATTTCCATAGTTATGCAAATTTACGTGCATAGTTATGCAAATTTATTTCCATAGTTATGCAAATTTACGTGCATAGTTATGTAAATTTATTTCCATAGTTATGCAAATTTGAAAGGCTCGTTTAGCCCTTAAAAATCAAGCCCACATTTTTTGAAAATAATCCCTTTCTTGAAAGCAAAAAAAAACGAAGCCTAAGCCCATGATAAGCCTAAAAGATTTGATTATCTTTGTTATCCCAAAAACCCAAAAGTCATGGAGCTCTCCAAAGAAATAAAACGCCGTAGAACCTTTGCCGTTATTGCACACCCAGATGGCGGAAAGACCACATTAACCGAAAAACTCCTTTTATTTGGAGGGGCTATTCACGTTGCAGGCGCAGTAAAATCCAATAAAATAAAGAAAGGCGCCACCTCCGATTTTATGGAAATCGAACGTCAAAGAGGTATCTCCGTCGCCACCTCCGTAATGGGTTTCGAGTACAAGGGATTACAAATAAACATCTTAGATACACCAGGACACGAAGACTTTGCAGAGGATACCTATAGAACGCTCTCGGCAGTGGACAGCGCAATTGTAGTGATTGATGCCGCAAAAGGCGTAGAATCACAAACCCGTAAATTGATGAACGTATGTCGTATGCGAAATACCCCTGTAATGGTTTTCGTTAATAAATGCGACCGCGAAGGAAAAGACCCCTTTGACTTACTCGATGAAATTGAAAAAGAACTCAACATCAGCACCATCCCATTAACCTTCCCCATTAGTATGGGCGCAAGTTTTAAGGGCGTTTATAACCTATTCCAAAAACGCCTCAATTTGTTTGACCCCGTTAACAAACAAACCGCAGAGAATGATGTAGTATTGATTGAAGACCTTAATGACCAAGCACTTGAAAAACATATCGGTAAATTTGCCGACAAACTTCGAGAAGATGTAGAACTCCTCAGTGGCGTATATCCACACTTTGACACAAAGGCCTATCTACAAGGAAAGATTGCCCCCGTATTCTTCGGCTCAGCACTGAACAACTTCGGAGTACAGGAACTTTTAGATACCTTTTGCGAAATCGCCCCGTACCCCGTAGAAACGCAAACAAACACAAGAACCGTAAGCCCCTTTGAAGAAAAACTAACAGGATTCGTATTTAAGATTCATGCAAATATGGACCCCAATCATCGCAATCGCTTAGCATTCTTGAAGATATGCTCAGGAACCTTTGAAAGAAACAAACCCTATCTACACGTTAGAAGTGCAAAACAAGTACGCTTCTCAAGTCCAAGTTCCTTTATGGCCGAAAAGAAAATGGTCATCGAACACGCCTTTCCCGGCGATATTGTTGGACTACACGACAGCGGAAACTTTAAAATAGGAGACACCTTAACCGAAGGAGAAATCATGCAATTCAAAGGCATTCCAAGTTTCTCCCCCGAATTATTTCGCTACATTGACAACGCAGACCCGCTGAAAGCAAAACAACTCGCAAAAGGCGTTGACCAACTCATGGACGAAGGCGTTGCACAATTATTTATAAGCAATTTTAACGGACGTAGAATCATTGGAACCGTTGGCGCACTTCAATTTGAAGTCATCGAATATCGCCTCGAACACGAATACTCCGCTAAGTGTAGATGGGAAAACATCGCACTCCATAAAGCGTGTTGGATAGAATCCCAAAATAAAACACAACTTGCCGATTTTATGCAACGCAAACACACCAATATGGCAAAAGATAAACACGGAAGAGATGTCTTTTTAGCAGACTCCGCATACGCCTTGCAAATGGCACAAGAGAACTTTGAGGATATAAAATTCTACTTTACCAGCGAAGTCGCAATTTAATAGAAAATAGACTTTCATAATGACGAAAATTTTAATGCACCCTTAACCCTTAATACTTAAAAAACGATGAAAAAAATTACCCTTGCCTTTTTATTGACCGCTGTGTCACTATGCGCTCAATCGCAAACAAAGTCTTTTTATGACTTGAAAGCCAACACCTTAAGTGGAAAAGAATTGGACTTCTCAACCCTCAAAGGAAAACGAGTCTTACTCGTCAATACAGCCTCAAAATGTGGCCTAACTCCGCAGTACAAAGCCCTCCAAGAATTGCATGAAAAATACAGCAAAAAGGACTTTGTCATTATCGGCTTCCCAAGCAATAACTTTGGACAACAAGAACCAGGCACACACGAAGAAATTGCATCATTCTGCCAAGTAAACTACGGCGTTAAATTTCAAATGATGGAAAAAGTAGAAGTCAAAGGAGAAAATATATGCCCCGTTTATCAATGGCTTACACAAAAGAAACAAAATGGCGTTCAAGACTCAGAGGTAACATGGAACTTCCAAAAATACTTAATCAACGAAAAAGGAGAACTTGTCGCTGTAATTAACCCCAAAGAACTCCCAAATAGTGAACAAATCATTGAATTTATAACCACAGGAGCCATTAAAAATAAAAAATAAAACGACCCGCCTTAAAACAATTATACACAATAATAATGGGCGTTTCACTATCCGAAACGCCCATTATTATTATCCCCCCAAAAGAATATTCCCAAAGACACAAAAATATTTCTTGTAAAGTGCATACGTTCTAACATTTTTTTTCTACTTTTGCACTCCTTTTTAAACACAGTTACAGTGTTTGAAAAGTACAACACTCTCAACAGCCAAAAGAAATAACCTTGTTTCAATGGCTAGAGAAAAAGGTGATTTTTTGTTTTTTACAGGTAAAACCTGTTTTTTTTGAACGATAAATTAAAATGAAAAACCTTTATCAAGGACTCTTGCCTACAAACGGCAAACACATCTTATCCGTATATCGGAACCTTGTACGATGCTCCATTATGGCGAGCATGGCGGTACGCTTCAATATCTGAGAAATAATAACGCCCGAAAATTGCCGATAGCAAATCATTCGATAAACTATCCGTAATTGCATAGTAATTGCTTGAACAAAATCGCAAAATACTATATTTGTTAAACTAATCTACCCAAATTTTTATGTTTATATGAGTTGAAAATGAAAAACCAAAACATTAATCCAATCGCCGTAGTGAACGAACAAGAAATGCAAGGAATTCTATCCACACAAAATCAAGGACAAAAACAAAATATAGGCATTCGCCTTGGTTGTCGCATACCGCAAGACTATTTTGAAACAAAAGGAAAAGGAGAAAGTGATATTGCAGTCCATGCAGGCTCCTATCACCTTGCACTTAAAGACGCAAACATCGAAAAGTTTAATATAATGACTTACTCCTCGATTTTGCCCGGTATCGCCAACCTTATCGAACAACCCAAAGATATGATACATGGCTGTGTCGTAGAATCCATTATGAGTACCTGCACCGTAGGAAAAGGAGAACGCGGAACCGCAGGCATTATATACGGATGGCTATACAACCGAAAAACAAACGAAAAATACGGCGGATTAGTTTGCGAAAACTATGGAGACTTCTCCCCAGAAGCCTTGAAAGAACACCTTATGTTAAGCATTCATGAATTATACGAAAACGGCTTTGAAGAAGAATACTCTCTCAAAGACATTAAATACCTTAATGAAACCATCGTGCCTACTAAAAAACACGGAACCGCACTGGTATCATTATGCTTTACCTCGTACCTTCATCCCATTATTCAAGCACAATAAGTAATCCCCAAAATGGCAAGCCCCACAAAACAAAGTATGCTGAACGAAACCATTCAGCATATAGACATAAAAACCATCAATAGCACCCAAATTATTGATGCAATGCGAGAAATGTCATTCGCCTCACGAGAAACCGCGCGAGCAACCGACATCCTCCAACGAATGATTATCGACAAAGATTGCAGTAATATACTAACCCTAGCCGGAAGCACAAGCGCAGGAGGATGTATGCAAGTATATGTAGATATGGTGGACTGTAATATGATAGATGCCGTTGTTTCAACAGGCGCATCCATTATTGATATGGACTTCTTTGAAGCCATTGGATACAAACACTATAAAGGCTCCCAATTTGTAGATGATACCGTACTTCGCTCCTTATATATAGACCGAATTTACGATACTTACATAGATGAAGAACATTTACAGGCTTGCGATGCTATTATTAAAGAAATTGCCGATAGCCTCGAAGCACGCCCATACTCATCTCGAGAATTTATCTGGGAAATCGGAAAATGGTTGACCAAAAACGCAAAAAAGAAAAAATCCCTTATTCAAACTTGTTACGAAAAAAATGTGCCCATATTCGTGCCAGCCTTCTCCGATTGCAGCGCAGGATTCGGACTGGTTATGCACCAAGTAGAACGTATCAAAAATAAGAAACCTTACCTTACCATTGACTCTGTTGCCGATTTTAGAGAATTAACAGAAGTGAAAATCGCTGCAAAAACTACAGGACTACTCATGGTCGGAGGCGGAGTACCTAAAAACTTTGCACAAGATACCGTCGTTTGCGCCGAATGTCTCGGAATTGACGTAGATATGCACAAATACGCCATACAAATTACCGTAGCAGACGTTCGAGATGGCGCATGCTCAAGCTCTACCCTAAAAGAAGCAAGCTCCTGGGGAAAAGTCGATACCGTATATGAACAAATGGTTTACGCAGAGGCTACCACCGTAATCCCATTAATGGCTAGTTACGCTTATCACAAAGGAGATTGGAAAAAACGTGCCCAACGCCAATACAATACACTATTTGCCAAACAAAAGTAAACTTGCAAGCATTCAATAAAACAATACATTTTATACAAAACCAAAAGAGGCAAGCCATAAACTTGCCTCTTTTTAGTTAAAAGAAAACCCCCAAGTAACTATTTGAAAAAAATAACTATTTTTGTCATCGCTATTTATAAAAACATTACTATGAAAAAAGCATACATCTTTCCAGGTCAAGGAGCGCAATTTGTAGGTATGGGAAAACAATTATACGACAGCCTGCCTGAAGCCAAAAATATCTTTGAACAAGCAAACAATATACTCGGATTCAGCATCACAGACCTTATGTTCCATGGAACAGAAGAAGACTTAAAACAAACCAACGTAACACAACCCGCAGTATTCTTACACGCCGTAATTTTAGCCAAAACACTTCCGGAATTTAACCCCAATATGGTGGCAGGACACTCCTTAGGAGAATTCTCTGCACTGGTTGCCGCAAAGGCCATGAACTTTGAAGATGGACTAAAACTCGTCGCACAACGAGCAAAAGCAATGCAAAAGGCATGCCAAATAAAACCCTCTACAATGGCCGCAATTATTGGACTCTCGGACGAAATCGTAGAAAAGGCCTGCGCCGAAATTAATGAGGTCGTAGTCGCCGCAAATTATAACTGCCCAGGACAATTAGTCATCTCTGGCACGATGGCCGGCATTGATGCAGCTTGCGAAAAACTAACCGCACTTGGCGCAAAACGTGCACTGAAATTAAATGTCGGAGGAGCATTTCATTCGCCACTTATGGAACCTGCTAAAATAGAACTAGAAGCCGCCATCGCTGCAACCAAATTCAATACCCCAATTTGCCCTATCTACCAAAACGTAGATGCAAAACCACAAACAAATCCCGAAATAATAAAACAAAATCTAATCGCTCAACTTACAGCACCTGTACGCTGGACTCAAATCGTCCAAAATATGATCGCCGATAACGCAAACCAATTCATCGAACTCGGACCCGGAAACGTACTACAGGGATTGGTTAAAAAAATAAATAAAGAAGTCCTCACAGAAGGACAACAATAGTTCACCTCACCTAAAAACAACACACAACAATGTTAAAAAATCACCCAAAAGGCTTAATTGCTACCGCACTCGCTAACATGGGAGAACGCTTTGGATTCTACACCATGATGGCAATATTGACACTCTTTTTAATGTCAAAATTTGGAATCTCAGGCGAAGAAGCAGGAGGATTATACTCTATATTTTATGGAGCAATCTATATTTTAGCACTTGTTGGCGGAGTAATTGCAGACCGAACAAGAAACTACAAAGGAACCATCATGACAGGAATTATTATCATGGCAATAGGCTATGTATTCCTATCACTTCCCTCGCTCATTACCTCCAAGTGGATTGCATTAGCCGCACTACTAATCATCGCATTTGGCAATGGACTCTTCAAAGGAAACCTACAAGCACTCGTTGGACAACTCTATGACAATGACCAATATAAAGATAAACGAGATGCAGGATTTCAAATCTTTTATATGTTTATAAATATCGGCGCAATGTTTGCACCCTTTGTGGCCGTAAAAGTTAGAAATATGTTTGTAGAAGCACAAGGCTTCCTCTATAATTCAGACTTGCCAGGACTTTGTTGGCAAACTAAAAATGGAACCATGAGTGAAGAAGTCTTTAATGGTCGCTACACTGAACTTGCAACCAACGTATCGGGAGCAATGCCCGATATGACCACATTCGCAGACAAATATTTATTAGCCTTCAATACAGGCTTTCACTATGCCTTTTCAGTGGCCATATTAATGATGCTGGTTTCCTTCGTTATCTTTTTGATGTACAAACGAATTTTGCCAAATCCGCAAAAGAAAGAACTTGCCTCCACAACGGCTACAAAAGCAGAAATTATGGAAGATGCTAAAGAAATAAAACAACGCATTATGGCGTTATTTGCAGTCTTTGGAATAGTTATCTTCTTTTGGTTCTCGTTTCATCAAAATGGCTTGACGCTGACAATGTTTGCCAAAGATTATACCTTCTTGGGAAGTGGACTGTTTTCTTCGGCAGAAATATTTCAATCCATTAATCCCATTATTGTAGTATTCCTTACACCTTTGGTGATGTTTATCTTTGGACGACTTGCAAAAAAAGGAAAAGAACCCTCTACACCAAAGAAAATCGGAATAGGTATGGGGATTGCCGCATTTGCCTTTGTCGTTATGATGCTCGGCTCTTTTGGATTGCCATTATTCTCAGAAGTGCAAGAAATGGGCGGATTGCCTGATGCATTGAGAGTTACTCCATGGTTGCTTTTTTCGGTTTACTTCGTGCTTACAATCGCAGAGTTATTTATATCGCCTCTTGGACTCTCATTCGTCTCAAAAGTCGCCCCTAAACACCTACAAGGCCTTATGCAAGGATGTTGGCTCGGGGCTACAGCGGTCGGAAATTTCTCCTTGTTCTTAGGTGCAATGATGTATGAACGTATATCTATCTCCTTCACTTGGGGCGTATTTGTAAGCGTTTGCACAATCTCGATGATTGCCATGTTCGCAATGGTTAAATGGCTTGAACGTGTCGCTAAATAAAGCGAATCGCTTTTTTTTATAAAGGCTGATAGCAGTAAGTAAAAGGATAAAAAAAACCTTAACTTACTGCTATTATTGCCATAAATAGGATACTTTTTAAGTCGCAATCCCCTGTATTCTTTTACAGAACATAAATTCAACTTACCTTCATAATTATAAATTTTTAGAACAAATGGGATTTAATTTAGATATCTCCACTATCGAAAACCACTTGGAAAACCCTCGCTTTCCACTTCTAATAGCGGGACCTTGCAGCGCAGAAAATGAGGAGCAAATGCTCGAAATTGCTCGCCAATTAAAAACAGCACAACGCACAAGTTATTTTAGAGCAGGCGTGTGGAAACCTCGTACTCGCCCTGGCGCTTTTGAAGGAATGGGCGAAGAGGCTCTAAAATGGCTGCAAGTTGTAAAACAAGAAACAGGATTGCATACTGCTTGTGAAGTGGCAACTTCGCAACACGTTGAATTGGCATTAAAGTACGGAGTTGACCTTTTTTGGGTCGGTGCACGTACTTCGGTAAACCCCTTCTCCGTACAAGAAATCGCAGATGCTATAAAAGGTACAAATATTGCAGTTTTAGTGAAAAACCCTGTTAATCCCGATTTACAACTTTGGATGGGCGCACTAGAACGTATCAATCGTGCAGGAATTACTAAAATCGGAGCAATTCATAGAGGATTCTCCGCATTTGAGAAAAGCGTATATCGTAATGAACCAATGTGGAATGTTGCCATTGAACTAAAACGTTTATGTCCAGAATTACCCATCATTGCAGACCCTAGCCATATTGCAGGAAAACGCTCCCTAGTTCCACTTGTGGCACAAAAAGCACTTGATTTAGATATGGACGGATTGATGGTTGAAGTGCATAATAATCCCTGTATTGCCAAAAGTGATGCAGAACAGCAACTTGAACCAATCGCATTTACTCAAATGATACAAGCCCTGCAATTGCGAGAAATAAGCCCCGCAAAACCTGAACTTAAAACAGAACTTGATGAGTATCGTGGACAAATAGACCGCATTGATGCCGCTATTTTTCGTGCTTTAGCAGAACGAATGGAATTGTCTCGAAAGATAGGTATGTACAAAAAGAACAATAACATCATGGTGCTGCAACGTGGACGCTGGGAAGATATTTTGGCAAAGCGAGCAGGATTAGGTACTGCACTGGGCTTAAATCCTGAATTTATTAAACAATTCCTGCAAATGCTCCACGATGAGTCGATTGATGTGCAAACGCAAATTATGAATCAATTATAGAACTTAAATAATGTATTCTAAGCCTCCAAAAACTACGCTTCCTGACTCCCTCCCTGATATTGAGGTGCAAATTTCTACACTTAACAATGGTATTAAATTGCACTCCATTAGTGCAGGCACACAAGAGGTACTCCGACTTTCAGTAGCATTTGAGGCAGGAACTTATTATCAATCCCAAAAATTGGTGGCTACCGCAACCCTTGCATTGTTGAGTGAGGGAACTAAAAATTTTACAGCGGCACAAATTGCAGAACAATTTGACTTCCTAGGCTCAAGTTATGACTACTCTCCTGAAAAAGACCTCGTTGTGCTTACCATTTATTGTCTCAAAAAACACTTGAAGAAAACTCTGCAAACTTTCTCCGAAGTTATATTACACCCAACTTTCTCCGAAGAAGAACTAAATATTTACTGTGTAAAACGTGAACAACAATTACGCATAGAGCAGCAAAGAGTAGCTTATTTGGCACAACGTGAATTTGCACAGGCAATTTATGGTAATAAATCACCTTATGGAGCCTATGCAGACCCCGAAGATTTCAGACAACTTAATCGAGATTTATTACAGGAATTTTATTTGCAGCACTATAACTCAACAGGATGTTTTGCAGTCTTAGCAGGGCATATTGGAGTAGAAGAAATATCTCTTGTATCGGATTTTTTGCAGAAAATACCAGTAGGAAAATCCAAAAATGTTGAACAAACTATTCCTCTTGACTATACTCCTAAAACTAAAACGACTCCTATTGTCGACGCAGTGCAAAGCGCAATAAGAGTTGGTAAACCTACAATCTTGCAGAACCATGAAAATTATGCAGGCTTACATATTTTGTCCGTAGCACTAGGCGGTTATTTTGGATCACGTCTTATGCGCAATCTTCGAGAAGATAAAGGATATACTTATGGCATTTTTGCAGGACTTATGAGTTATCGTTATGCGGCACATTTAACTATTGGCGCAGAGGTACGTAAAGACTCCAATCTTAGCGCATTAAATGAAATAAAATTAGAAATACAGAGCCTCTCTGACGATTGTCTTTCTGATGAAGAGTTTGAATTAGTCCGAAATTATTTAAGTGGTTCACTCTTACGAAGTCTTGATGGAGCATGGTGTCTTGCGGATACTGTTTTGCAAAATCTAAGTCTTAACTTGCCATATAGTTATACACATCATTTGTTTGATGTAGTCAAAAATATTACCCCAAAGAGGTTACAAGAATTAGCGAAACAGTATTTTCAAACGGATACAATGAGTACCGTTATAGTGGGATAAATTTATGAAACAGGGATTTGTTTTTTTTGGGATTTTCTGTTTTTCCGTATTAGACTTACTTGCAATTGATGTACATTTTCGCTCTGCAAGCGTTGACCCTTTAACGCAAAAGTTTACATTAAAGTGGCAGTACCCGAATCCCTCGGATACAACACGAATTTCAAAAGTACAATTACTCGAAGTCGTTCAAGATGCCCTACAAAATCTTAAATTAGAAGTTTTTGATAGTATTGAATCTCACCGTACAGAGTATGTTGATGTACGCTCAAACTGCTGTACTCCAAAAGCATTTGCACTGCGCCTAGAACCAAAAAATGCTTCTGAATTTCCTCTTTTCACGAATCCTTTTCGGACAATGCAAATTAAGACAATACGGGTAGATGATTGTACAAATTCTATTCGTATTGCATGGACACCTTTTGAACAACTTAATAAAAATAGTCCTTATGCTCCGATTGAGGCATTCTCAAACAAAGTTGAGTACGAAGTTTTTGCTCATATTGGTGGAAGTGTTTTTAATCTCGATAGCGTGCAGCATATAGCCTCTGCGGGTAATAAGCAAACATTAAATATTCCCATTGAATATGAAAAAAAATATTATCACATATATGTAGCGGCAATTTATAATCAAGGAAAAGACACGAGTTACTCTAATGTAGAACGTCTATTTGTGCCTTTGCCACTGCGTCCCAAATTTATCAGAATAGATTCTTTGATAAGTGGAAAAGAACGTACGAAACTATATTTTACGATTGATGACGATACGGACTATTCTAATTTTCGGATAGAAACCTCTCTAGACCCTAATATTGGATTTACGCCATTTATCTCATTCTCGGGTAAGCACAATACTATTATAGAGTTTGAAAATGTATCACTTCGTTTCTTTAGAATTTCATCAATAAATAATTGTGAAGTCTCTACTTATTCAAGTTCTGCTGCTACTAATTTGTCCTTAATGATCTCTAATCAATCATTGTCTAACATATTGGAGTGGAATTATGTATCGTACAATAATATGCCTGCCTTCTATAATATTTATCGAACGGCACCTATTTGGATAAAGGGGCTTATTACTGAAACTACTGAAAATTCAATAACGGATAATTTACATACTCTTCCTGATTCAGCCCTAACCTCTCCAATGTGTTATCTCGTTGAGGCTATAGTTGAGTCAAAAACTACTTCAGAAAATCATACTGTTCGCTCTTCGGAAACATGTTATAAACTAGAGCCTGTAGTTTTTATGCCAAATGCTATTCAAGTAACAAGTCAAGAGCAAAATTTAGAGACTGGGAAACAACGAAATTTATTTGAGCCAGTCAGTACTTTTAAACATTCTTATAGAATGGAAATCTACACTCGAGAAGGACAACTAGTTTATAAAGGAAATGAAGCCTGGAATGGTCGTGAAAAAAATGTTGGTAACTTTAGACCGGAGGGGATTTACCATTATCGCATTATAATTACCTTTGCCGGCGGAACAACAAGTCTTAAGCAAGGCTATGTTACCTTAGTTTATTAAAGTTTTTTATTTGAATACAATATGAGAGCGTTTTTTTTCTTTCTTTTCTTAATATGTTTATTTTGTATAAATGGCGTTTTGTCTGCTCAAAATATTGTGAGAGCCTCTACTTTAAAAGATGTAAGGCATGAACAGGCTTATAACGATGGAGTCAATTTCATAGAAAATGGTGATTATAACAAGGCTATTGAAAAATTTACAGAGGCGATTCAATTTAAAAAGGACTTTTCTAAAGCTTATTATAATCGTGCTGTCGCACTTAACAATATATCTAAATGGCAGGATGCAATAGATGATCTTAATCAGGCTATTGCATTGGAAGAAACAGCTCTTGCTTATTTTATGCGTGCACGTATTTATCAAGACCAAAGTAATTTAGAAGCAGCTTATGCTGATTTCACAAAAGCTTCTGAGTTAGATCCTCAATTAGCAGATGTATATTATTACTTAGGAGCAATGTATTTTTCGGTAGAGGATTATGTTAGTGCTATTGATGCCTATTCATATTGCTTACAAGTGGATAATCAACATCTTTATGCCTATAACGATAGAGCGAGTGCTTATCGTAGACAAAAAGAGTATGATTTAGCTATAAAGGATTATGCTAGTGCAATTTCAATAGATCCAAATATTGACTTTTTATACATCAATAGGGCAGGTGCATTTAGAACTTTGCGAAGATATGCGGATGCTCTATTAGACTATAATAAGGCATTACAGATGCCTAAAGCTGAGGCCCCCCTGATTTATAATAATCGAGGATTAGTGAGATATGAACTAGGTGAATATGAAGAAGCGATGGAAGACTTTTTAAAAGCACAAAAAGAAATGCCTTCCTATGTGTATGCTTTTAATAATGCAGGTAATGCTTGCTATAAATTGGGCGATTTTGAGGGAGCTATTGCTCAGTATAATAAAGCAATTGCTATTAATCCGTCTTTTCCTCAAGCCTATTTAAATAGAGGGATTGTTAAAGAAATTCTTAATGATGAAGTTGGAGCATGTCAAGATTGGAAAAAAGCGGCTTCTATGGAATTAAAACAAGCCGAAACTTTTATTATAGAGCAATGTAAATAGAGCAAATGAATTTCAAAAAAAAATATATGAAACAACAATTTAGAATGCAAATACTCCCTGATTTTTTTCGAAATGTAATTTTTGCCATTATTTGCTTTTTTGCAATTGCATCTATCCACGCTCAACAAATGGATGACGTCCCTTTCAAAAGGAAGTATTTTCCGGGAAAATCAAGTGCTGAATTGAAAGCCGCAGAAGAGTCATTTTATCAAGGGCAGGAAATTGTTGAAACTAGACAAAAGCGTCAAAAATTAGACGCGCTCCCTTATTTACTATCTGCTCAAGATTTCAATCCCAATAATGCGGAACTAAATCTTTTATTGGCGGAGTGCTACTTATTTTCTATAGATAAAAAAAAGGCAATCCCATTTTTGGAAAAAGTTTTGGAAATTAAAACGACACCAGAACTATATGCTCGAGCTTATCGCTGCTTCGGAGATGTTTGTCATCTAACCTATCAATTTGATAAAGCAATAGAATATTATAAACGTTATTTAGAATATGATTCATCAGAGCAACTTCATATACAAAAGAAAATAGCAGAATGTAATGCGGCAAAGGAATTGGTAAATAATCCTGTGCCTGTGGTGATTCATAATGTTGGTCAGTCGGTAAATTCTGGTTATGGAGAATACAGTCCAGTAGTAAATGCTGATGGTAGTGTTTTGTATTTTACTTCAAATAGACCTAATGCTGCAGAAGATTTTGACGAAGATCTTGGGGCTTATTTTGAAAATATTTATGTTGCCTATAAAAATGGTGGTCTTTGGGGGCGTGCAACTGATATTGGTGAGCCTATTAATTCAGCAAGTAATGATGCGGTTGTTGGTATATCCGTAGATGCCGAAATTTTACTTTTGTTTTTGCCGGAGAATGGTGGAGATATTGGATATGCTCTACGTAATGGAATGGAGTGGGGTAGAAAAATTAGTTTTGGTCCTAATGTTAATTCTCCTCATTTTGAAGGGAGTGCATCGCTTTCTAGTGATGGATCAACCTTATATTTTGTAAGTAATCGAGCGAATCCTGAAAGTCCGCGTAAAGATATTTACTACTCAAAGCGAGGGCAAAATGGAGAATGGCAAACCCCAATTAATATTGGGACTCCAGTTAATTCTGAATTTGACGAAAGTTCGGTGTGTATTCACCCTAATGGAACTACGTTGTTTTTTAGTTCTAACGGTCATAAAACAATGGGGGGGTATGATATATTTAGAACGGATTATGTTAATGGAGAATGGACTGTTCCTGAGAATATAGGTTATCCTGTTAATACGCCTGATGACGATATGTTTTTTCAGATTACAGCTAGTAATCGATTTGCCTTCTTTTCTTCGGTTCGTGCAGATGGCTTAGGTGATAATGACATTTATAGAGTAATTTTCCTAGGCAATAATAAACAGCCGTTAAATACGTATGAAGAAAAGTTTATTGCTTATTTGCAGAAACCTCAAGGAGATGCTGTTGTTGAACGAAAAGTCGAAGAAACCTCTGTAGCAGTGACTCTTCTAAAAGGGATTGTACGTGACGAACAAACTCAAGAGCCTCTATTGGCGACCATTGAGGTTGTTGATAATATGCTAGGTGAAAGTGTAGCCTCATTTAGTACGAATGCCTCTACTGGAGCATATCTTGTATCATTACCATCGGGAAAGAACTATGGTATTGTTGTGCGTGCAGACGACTATCTGTTTTACTCACAAAATGTTGATATTCGAAATGAGGCTGAGTATCAAGAAATCTATAAAGATATTGATCTCACAAAAATTGCTGTAGGTGCAAAGGTTGTCTTGCGTAATATCTTTTTTGAAACAGGTAAAAGTGATTTGGCAAATGAATCTTATCTTGAGTTAGCACGTGTAGGACAAATGTTAGTTGATAATACTAAATTGAGGCTTGAAATTTCTGGACATACAGATAATGTAGGAAGTGCAGTTTCAAATAAAAAACTTTCAGAGGCCAGAGCGAAAACAGTTGTTAAATTTTTTGTTGATAATGGTATTGAACCAGAGCGAGTTGTTCCAGTTGGTTATGGTTTTGATAAACCAATAGCATCTAATAAGACAGCAAATGGCCGAGCTCAAAATCGTCGAACAGAGTTTAGTATCCTTGGATTAGACTAAGAAGGTATGGATATTTTTTTAACAAAAAAGCTTCAGAATCTTTCAGAGTCTGCAACCTTGGCAATGAATCAAAAAACAAAGGACTTACAGGCAAAAGGCTTTGATATTATTAATTTAACTGCAGGCGAACCAGATTTTTTCACGCCTGATTACATCAAAGAGGCAGCAAAAAAAGCTGTTGACGATAATTATTCATTTTACACGCCTGTAGATGGTTATATGACTTTACGTAAGGCTATTGCAGATAAGTTAAAGAGAGAAAATGGTCTTGAATATTTGCCAACTCAAATTTCCGTAGGAAATGGAGCGAAGCATGCCTTGTCGAATGCAGTTATGTGCCTTATTGAGGAAGGAGATGAAGTAATTATTCCCGCTCCTTATTGGGTTAGTTATGTTGAACTTGTAAAATTTGCAGGAGGGAAAAGCGTTGTTGTCAAGACATCTTTGGAACGAGACTTTAAAATGACGGCAGAGCAACTGGAGGAAAGTATTACGTCAAAAACGAAGATGCTAATTCTTTGTTCACCATCTAATCCAACAGGAAGTATATACAGTAAAGAAGAATTAAAGGCTATTGCGGATGTCTTGGCCAAGCATGAACGTATTTTTGTTCTTTCTGATGAAATTTATGAACATATTAATTTTATTGGACATCACCAAAGTATTGCTCAATTTTTGAATATAAAAGAACGAGTTGTACTTATCAATGGAGTTTCAAAGGCTTATGCAATGACTGGATATCGTATTGGATATTTGGCTGCGGCAAATTGGCTAATAAATGCAGTTGCTAAATTACAGGGGCAATTTACCTCAAATCCATCAAGTATTGCTCAACAAGCAGCATTAGCGGCACTCTCTATGGATAATACTTCAACCAGGGAAATGACTAAAGCATTTCAACGTCGACGGGATTTGGTGATGCAACATCTTTCAGCAATACCTGGGATTAAATGTTCTATGCCAAAGGGGGCATTTTATGTCTTTCCAGATATTACATCATTTTTTGGAAAAACGGATGGAGAGGTTACGATTAATAGCGATATGGATTTATCTCTATATTTATTAGATAAAGCACTGGTCGCTAGTGTTCCAGGAAGTGCATTTGGAGAACCTACATGTATTCGTATGTCATACGCAAGTTCTGATGAAAAACTTGATAAAGCAATGATAAGTATTAAAAAGGCCTTAGCACGTTTACGGTAAAAAAACTTTTTCTAAAATATACTCGAGAGGGGGGTAGGGATACAAATTCTTTTGTATCCCTTTTTATATATATAATCCCTCTTTTGATGATACTGTTGAAATAATTTTTGAAAAGTTAAAAACTTGTTGATTATTTTTTTTGTAAATAAAAATATTTTACATTTGTTTTTTGAAGTTTTTATAGCATAAATATGACGGAATGAAAAATAGTACTGATTTACAGTTAACTAATTTATTTGTAGAGGGTTGTAGTGAAGCATTTGAAGAATTACTACATCGATATGGTAGAATAACATATCATTATATACTTGGAAAAGTAAAGCAACGAAGTTTAGCTGATGATATATTTCAGGAAACTTGTATTAAAATAATGACAGTTTTAAAAAGAGGTGGGTATGTTGATAAGGGCAAATTTGAGGCATGGATTATGAGGATAACACGCAATCAAGTGATTGATTATTTTAGAAAACAGCGTACTTGTGATATATTGATTGACGACAATACAACTTTTGATAATTTCTCAAGAAATATTATACATAATGAGACAACAATTCCAATTTTGGGAGACAAAGTTACTAGTGAATTACGTAAACTAATCTGCTTATTGCCTACAGAGCAGCGAGAAGTATTATTTATGCGTTATTATATGGGATTAACTCATCGAGAAGTTGCAGAACATCTGAAAATCGGTCTTAATACCGCATTAGGAAGAATGCGGTATGCAATTATTAATATCCGAAAAATGATAAATAAAGATAAAAACTCTAGATTAAAAGGGAGTTTGGTGGCTTGATAAATAAGTTTCAGCCGCAAAGGTATTAACTTTTTTTATATTTGGAGAAACTTCGATTATTGTTAGTCCGTCTTTCATCTCTTCTATAGGACTTTCCCTTGTTGCTTCCATTATCTTTTCGGCGAAAATCTCCTTTGCCACTTTGTTGAGCAAAATCTCCACCACCACTTCGTTCTTTTTTTGAGATTTCAGCAAGAGGTTTTTCTCCCTTTCTACGTAGTGCATTAAGCGAATGTAGAGCTTCTTCTGCATCTTCGAATGGAACCGTTGCAAATGAAAATGCATCCATTACTTTGACATCATCAATTTTACTATCAGTTAATTTTGTATGTTCTTTAAGAAAATCAACAAGGTCTTTAGGTGTCATATCATCCAATTTTCCTAGTGAGATAAATAGGCGTGCTGTTCCTCGTTTATCAACCGAAAAATTACGTATTTCTGGATAATTTTTTATATCTAACTCGTTTTTAAATGTCAAGCGAATTAATGCAGCTAATGCAGTTTCTATACCATGCTCTCCAATAATTTCCTTTGCTAAAGGAAGATATTCGCTATATGTATTTAATTCAATAATTTCGGATAAAGAGTCCTTGATTCTATTTTGTTTTACTGCAACTACATCTGCTGCTTTTGGCAGTACTTCTTTGCGCAACTGAGTTTTGATAACTCGTTGCATTTGCATAAGCTGTCTATACTCATTAGGCGAAATAAATGTGATGGCAGTCCCTTCTTTTCCAGCTCTTCCTGTACGACCAATGCGATGCACATAAGCGTCAAAGTCTTGAGGAAGAGAGTAGTTAATGACATGTGTTAGGTCATTTATGTCAATTCCTCGTGCCGCAACATCTGTTGCAACTAGAATATTTATTTGCTTATTGCGGAAACGTCTTAAAATCTTTTCGCGTGCCATTTGCGTTAAATCTCCATGCAAACCATCGGCTTCATAACCGCGCTGTAGAAGTTTACTAACAACCTCATCAGTGGTGACTTTAGTTCGACAAAACACTAAGCCATAAAAATCAGGCTCTACATCAATAATACGGGTTAATGCATCAAATCTGTCGGCTTGGTTAACTTCAAAATAAATTTGATCGGTAAGTTCAGTAGTTAACTGTTTTGCTTCTATTTTTAGATGTTCAATATCACGCATGTATTTTTTTGCAAGTTTTGCAATGCGTTCGGGCATTGTTGCAGAAAATAACATTACTCGTCTATTTTCAGGTGTTTGCTTAAAAATAGACTCTATATCGTCCACAAATCCCATATTGAGCATTTCATCTGCTTCATCTAAAATAAACCAGCGAATTGAACTTAAGTCAAGACTTCCTCGATTGATATGATCAATAAGTCGCCCAGGTGTTCCTACCACAATATCTACGCCTTTTTTGAGACGACGTAATTGCTCTGTTATTGATGCGCCTCCATAAATTGTGGCAATATTTATATTTCGCTTACCAGTAAAAGAAATTAGTTCATCACTAACTTGTAAAGCGAGTTCTCGTGTTGGCGCTAAAATTAGAGCTTGAATTTTTCCAAGGGGTTCCAATTGTTCCATAATTGGCAATCCAAATGCAGCCGTTTTACCTGTTCCAGTTTGTGCTTGTGCTATAATGTCACTTGTGCCTTTCATTAAGGCTGGTATCGCTTTTTTTTGGATAGGGGAGGGGGTTTCAAATCCCTTTAATTTAAGAGCATCCAAAGTTGCTTCAGAAAAACCAAAATTCTTAAAATCAATAATGTCTTCTGTCGGGTTGTTTAATTTCATGGTGTGTTGTAAAATGTATAAAAAAATTATTCTAAAGCATATTTAAGTGCCTCTTGAGTTTCATCAATATAGAAAAAGTTTAATCCTTCCAAAAATTTAGCGTTAACTTCTTCTACATCTTTTTGGTTAAGTCTAGGCAAAATAATATGAGTAATTCCTGCTCGTTTTGCGGCAAGAATTTTTTCTTTAATTCCACCTACTGCTAGTACTTTTCCTCTCAGAGTAATTTCTCCTGTCATGGCTAGGTTTGCACGCACTTTTCGCCCTGTAAATATTGATGTAATTGCAACAACTAAGGTTATGCCTGCTGAGGGACCATCTTTTTTTATTGCTCCTTCTGGGACATGAATATGCAAGTTTTGCTCGTCAAAAAGTTGTGTGGATATTTTGAGTTGTTTTGCCTGTGCTTTTACATATTCTAAAGCAATGGAAGCACTTTCTTTCATGACATCTCCTAAACTACCAGTTGTGGATAAAAAACCTTTACCTTTAGTTAGGCTTGCTTCTACAAATAAAATATCTCCACCACTTTCTGTCCATGCTAATCCTGTTGCTACTCCTGTAAAAGGGTGATTTAAGGCTTTATCTTTAATAAATTTAGGGGCACCTAAAATCTCTCGCAGAATTTTTGATGTTAATTTAGGTGAATATTTTTTTTCCATTACAATCCATTTTGCAATACAGCGAGTTATTTTTGCAAGTTGTTTCTCGATAGTTCGTACGCCAGCCTCTCTTGTATAATCACTTATTATTGTAATAATTTCTTTGTCAGATAATTGAATTTGTTTTTTTGTCAGTCCAGTATCTTTTAATAGACGAGGGAATAAGTGCTGCTTTATTATTTCGACTTTTTCTTCTTGTGTATAGCCACTCACATTGATAAGTTCCATACGATCACGTAGAGCAGGATGAATACTTGCAATATTATTTGCTGTTGTAATGAACATAACGTGGGATAGATCATATTCTACTTCTAAGAAATTATCATAAAAAGTATTGTTTTGCTCAGGATCAAGTACTTCAAGAAGAGCACTGGAGGGATCGCCTCTAAAATCATTTCCAACTTTATCAATTTCATCAAGCATAATAATCGGATTGCTTGATTGGCATTTTTTTAAGCATTGAATAATGCGCCCTGGCATTGCGCCAATATATGTTTTGCGATGTCCTCGAATTTCGGCTTCATCGTGCAAGCCACCAAGAGAAATCCGACCAAATTTGCGTCCTAAGGCTTGTGCAATAGATTTCCCCAAGGATGTTTTTCCAACTCCAGGAGGACCATATAAGCAGATTATTGTTGATTTAGCAGATTTTCCTTTAAGTTTCATAACTGCTAAATGTTCTAAAATTCGGTCTTTTACATCTTCTAATCCATAATGATCAAGATCTAGTGTTTTTTGCGCAATACTAAGATCGAGATTATCCTCAGTATATTCACCCCAAGGTAAATCAATCAGCGTCTGCAAGTAGTTTATTTGTACAGGATACTCGCCACTATGTTGATGCATTTTTTCTGCTTTTTGAGCTTCGCGCTCAAAAATTGCAGCTTGTTCCTCAGTCCACTTCTTACTTTTTGCTTTTTCTCGCAACTCCTTAACCTCTTGTTCAGAAGGACTGCCCCCCAATTCATTTTGAATGGCTTTCATTTGTTGCTGTAAAAGAAACTCTCTATTGTGCTTATCAATATCTTTATGTGCTTTTTGTTGGATTTCTGATTTGAGCTCTAAACTTTGCTTCTCTCGCAATAATAGTTCCAATAAAGCTTCCGCTCGAAGTTCTAATTTATCAATGCTTATCAGTTTTTGTTTGTCATTTCCACTTACCTCTGTATTTGCGGAAAGATAGTTGATTAAAAATATTTTGTTGTCAATATTCTTAATTGCAAAACTAGCTTCAGGAGCAAGATGTGGAGATAATTTAATAATCGAAAGAGCTATATCTCTAATTGAACCAATCAGTAAGTCAAATGGTTCATTGGGAGATATAGGATGAATGTCTTTAAGTGTTTTTATTTTTGCAATAAAAAAAGGAGATTCACTTACTAAGTTTTCTAATTTAATCCGACGAGTACCTTGTAAAATAATAGTAATCGTCCCATCTGGCATTTCAAGTAAGCGAAGTATGCGAGCTGCAACGCCAATTGTATGTAAATCTGCAAATGAGGGATCGTCTTGTTTTGCGTCACGTTGCATTACGGAGGCAATATTTCGATCAGAAGCATAGGCTGTCCGAACCAAATGCATTGATTTTTTACGATTAATATTTATGGGCATAACTACGCCAGGAAATAGCACTGAATTACGCAACGCTAATACCGGTAAATTTTCCGGTATATCAATATCCTGTAAATTTTGTTCATCTCCTTCGGAAAAAACAGGAATCAATTCGTCATTATCATTTGCCGAACTTAAAGTATAGGCACGGTGTATCATGAAAGGAAAGTAATGAGATTTTGTGAAAAAGCGCAAAAAGAGTTCCCGAAATCCAGAAACTCTTTTGCGAAAAATAAATGTCCCTAAAAAAAACTACTAAATTTTAACAGCAGTACGATTTTTATATCTATTCATAAATTTATCAATACGTCCTGCTGTATCAACTAACTTCATTTTTCCTGTATAAAATGGATGTGAAGTGCTTGAAATTTCAACTTTATATAGAGGATAAGTAGTTCCATCAACATCAATTGTCTCTTTTGTTGCAACTGTAGATTTTACCAATACAAGACTGTCGTCAGACAAATCTTTGAAAGCAACCATTCTGTAGTTTTCAGGGTGAATTCCTTTTTTCATTTTTAAATATGCTATACGTTATATTTCTGATTATACAAAGGTAAAAAAAAAATGTAATTAAACAATTTTTGCTCACAATTATTAGAATTTGAGAATCATTTTTCATTAGTCTTTTGATTGCAATTTACTTAATAAGCGCAACATCTCCAAATATAACCAAACAAGTGTAAGCATTAATCCAAATGCTCCAAACCACTCCATATATTTTGGGGCTCCATTTTGTGCTCCTTTTTCAATAAAGTCGAAATCAAGTAAAAAATTAAAGGCTGCAATGCCAACAATTAAAAGACTTATTCCAATGCTAATAGGGCTAGAGTCATGTAAAAATGATATGTTGGTAAACATCCCAATAATCCAAGTAATAAGATAAAATATTGCAACTCCACCTGTAGCCACAATAATTCCTGATCGGAGTTTTTCTGTTACTTTTATTACTCCCATACGATATAAGCTTAGCATTAAAAAAAGTACGGCTAAAGTCAGCACAACTGCTTGAAATGCAATTCCTTTTGTCTGAAAGTCAAAAATGGCAGAAATTGCCCCTAAGAATAGCCCTTCGCAAATTGCATAAAGAGGAGCAGCCCAAGTTGATCGTCGAGGATTGAAAATTGCAATAAGTGAAAATATTATGCCTCCAATTAATCCGCCCCACATATAGGGAACAATAAGGCTTGTGGCTGTTTCTGAAGGGGCATTATTGTAAAAAAGCAGCCAAGTGTAACTAGCTCCTAATACGGCTAATAGCAAGAGTAGTAGTGTTTTGTGTATTGTTCCTGCTATGGTCATAGCCGAACTTGACTGTACCATATTGCCATGAACTTGTTTAAATATTTTGTCGCTTAATGCAGGGTTAGAAGAACGAAATAGTGCCATTTTTTTAGATGTTTTTATATTATTAAGAAATTAATGTTTATACGCTGCAATAATTTCACCTATGTACATTTTGTGAAAATCTTTTTCAGGATATATTTTACTTATTTCATCAGATTTCAGCAATAGACTTTCTTCATTAATAAAATTAGCATATATTTTTCTGCATACAAAAACGTAGCGAGCTTCTTCAAATGTGATTGTTCCATTAGATAATGTATGTGGAGTAAGTCCAGCTTCAGCAATTTTATTCGAATCTCGCCCTGATTTTGTTCCGCAAATTTTTAATGAATTTCGATACTCTTCAGGGAAAAATGACAATGTGAAATATTCCTCCCGTTCTACAAACTCAAATGTGTATCGTTGTGGACGAATAAAAATAAACGCGACATTTTTATGCCATAGATGTCCTAATCCACCCCAACTTGCAGTCATTGTGTTGAATGAATCCTCATTACCTGAGGTAATTAACATCCAGTCTTTACCGATTAACTTTGGTATACTTTCAGTTATATCTTCTATGTTGACCTCTTTAAATTTCATTTTTGAGTTTTGATTATGATTTGTTTTACATGTAACAATCTGAGTAAAGCAAAATAGTAAAATAAGAAATCTGAGCATACTCTATTCAAAAATTAGGCGAATTATTTACTAGTAAAAGTAGCATATTTTTTACGAAAAAATCTTTTTATTTTCTTCATTTTACAAAAAAAAGCATATCTTTGCACTGTGTTTTTTTGTATGGTGGATGTAGCTCAGTCGGTTAGAGCACTAGATTGTGGTTCTAGGGGTCGTGGGTTCGAACCCCATCTTCCACCCTTCAAATTTCAATATTTAAAGCCTCACATTGCTGTGAGGCTTTTTTAATAGTTTTATTTATGATACTCTACAATAAAAAAACGCTTGATAATGGGCTGACTGTAATTGCCCATCGTGATAAAAGTTCTCCTTTGTGTACAATTGCATTATTGTATAAGGTGGGATCTAGAAATGAGCAGGGAAATAAAACAGGATTTGCGCATCTTTTTGAACATTTAATGTTTGGAGGCTCTCGTAATGCTCCTCTTTATGATGTTCATGTGCAACGTGCTGGGGGAGAAAGTAATGCTTTTACAACAAATGATTTTACTTGTTATTACTTAACACTCCCTACTCAAAATATAGAATTAGGACTATGGCTTGAGAGTGATAGAATGCAATACCCATTGCTTAATGCACAAACATTAAAAATACAGCAACAAGTAGTTATAGAGGAGTTTAATCAACGCTATCTTAACCAACCATATGGCGACGCACAGTTACTTTTGCGACCTTTAGCATATAAAATACATCCTTATCAATGGAGCACCATTGGACAGAGTATTGAACATATTGCCTCGGCAACATTGAATGATGTTCAAGATTTTTTTTGCAAATTTTACACGCCACATAATGCGATTTTAAGTATTGCTGGAAATTTGCCCACGGAACACATGATAAAACTTGTTGAAAAATATTTTAATAGGATTAAACGAGGAAATTTCTATGAGTCGCATATACCGCAAGAACCAAAACAAACCGAAGAGCGCATACTTCATGTAAAACGTAAGGTGCCTGCATCTGCTATTTTTAAGGCTTATCAAATGCCAAATCGCTTACATGTAGATTATCATTGCTGTGATGTAATAACCGATATTTTGGCAAGTGGAAAGTCAGCACGTTTATATCGCAATTTAGTACAAGGAAAGGGATTTGCAAACTCCGCAAATGCCTATATCAGTAATGATATTGATGTTGGGCTAACAATTGTTACAGCACACTTATTGCCGACGGTAAGCATGCCGCAGATAGAAGATGCAATACTTGAGGAATTGCACATTCTGAGAGAGGAACTTGTTGGAGACTATGAATTAGAAAAAGTAAAAAATCGCATAGAAAGTCAACATACTTTTTCAGAAACTACAGCAATGCAGAAATCACTTACCTTGGCTTGTGCTGAAATGCTAGGGAATATTGAGTTGGCAAATATTGATATTGAAAATTATCGCAAAATTACATCAAAAGATATTCAACGTGTGGCAACATCATTATTTTCTCGGACGAATTGCTCCACTTTATATTATGAGGCAGAATAAAAGAACTCAAAAGTGAATTGTATTATTTGCAAGAGATAAATAGATAGAATCTAAAAATATTTATTATAAAGTTTAATAAGTTCTACTGTTAGATTAACAGTAGAACTTATTTTTTGACAATTTTTTCGGTGTATACTTTACTTCCAAAAGCAAAACGAACAAAATATATGCCAGGATAGCGAGGAGCGTAGGAATATGAGTATGTTCCCATATTTTGTTGCTGAGCGTCTACTAATTTTCGCTCACAGATATTTGACAATGAATACACTGCAATACTGACTTTCGCAGCATGTGGAAGAGTATATTGGATAGTGACTTCATGTTCAACTGGATTAGGATATAAACTATAAACAATATCAACAGATGGACTTTGATTTGTGGATTTTTTCTCTACAACAGATTTTTTCTCAGTAGGAGTAAGGGCTGCAATATTAACGTATGAGTTGGATGTTCTTACAATAGATTTGTCGTAATCACTAATAGATATTGTATTGATAAATACTGGATAACGAAAGTTTTGAGCATACCAAACATATTTTATTTCTTCATATTTGTGAGTTTGGCAATAATATTCTTTTCGAGATTCGATTGTTTTAACTCTAAGTACATCATTAAGAACTATTCCGTTTGGAAGTTTCAATGTGCCAAATGCATCCACTACGGATGAAAATGAACCATCAAATAAAGTTGTTGAATTACCCTGTATAATTTTTCCACTATACTCCCCATCATGCTCATCTAAGAACCTAAAAGGATATCTTGTTTTCAATATAGGATTATCATAAACTATATTATAGCGGTCTGTTT
>JBOFDL010000066.1:0-17375 GCA_051646985.1 Bacteroidales bacterium
CGCTAGAGGATTGATTATGTTCATTAATTTTTTTTGCGATATAAGTACTTGCACGTTCTGCAACTTCTTGCGCCATTGTTTCAATAATTACTCTCATAACTTATAATAAAAATATAAATATTTCCAATAATAAAACTCAATCTTGATATCAACTTAGATAATGCGAACAAAAACCTCCATCGCTTGATACTCTGCCATACCTAAATCATCATAAAGTTTTGCTGTATTTTGAGTTCTATCCTCCGCACGTTGCCAAAATTCTCGGGTGTCACTACCAGGAAATGGGACTATGTCTTTTTGTGACAAGTGTCGATAAATTGCATGTCGTTTCTTTATTACTTCCTCTGGGCTAAGAGGTACTGCCATATCTACCATTCCCAAATCCCATTCCTGCCATGCTCCTCGATAAAGCCACATTTGCATTTCCTTTGCCCAAGGTTCATTTTCAGTTTGCTCAACAGCAGCAAGAACAGCCTCAATACATACTCGATGCGTTCCGTGAGGGTCAGATAGGTCTCCTGCTGCATAGATTTGATGAGGTTTAATTTCATTTAGCAACTTTACGATAATAGCTACATCTATTTGGGAAAGTTTTCCTTTTTGAATACCTCCTGTTTCATAAAATGGGAGATTCAAAAAATGCGAATTCGTTTCATCATTTAACCCAAAGAGACGACAGGCGGCTTTTGCCTCGGCTCGTCGAATTGATGCCTTTATATCAAGCAATGCACGAGAATCTGAAGTTCCTTGCACTTTCGCCTGAATAAGAGATTTAATTTCCGAATACCTATCTTCAAAGCCGCACTCACGAGCAGTATCCATAATTTGTAACACGACATCGTCATGTACTGCCACATTTCCTGAAGTTTGATAAGCTACATGTACATCGTTTCCTTGATCAACAAGACGTAAAAAAGTTCCTCCCATAGAAATCACATCGTCGTCTGGATGAGGTGAAAAAATAAGTACTCGTTTTGGAAATGGATTTGATGCTACAGGGCGAGTTGCATCATTGGAATTTGGTTTACCTCCTGGCCACCCTGTAATAGTATGCTGTAAGTCGTTAAAAATATCAATATTAACCTTTCCATAACCCCCAGAACTCTCTAGCAAGGATGCTAATGAATTTTCAATATAATCATCATACGTAAGTTTTAAAATTGGCTTTTTAACCTTACTACATAGCCAAACAACCGCTTTTCGCGTAAATTTTTTTGTCCAATCACAAGAGCCAACTAACCAAGGAGTTTGTTCTCGAGTAAGTAATTCTGCTGCATTTTCATCCACTACCATTTCTACATTTGGATGATTTTGCAATAATGATGCTGGTGTTTGAATACATATTGGACCTTCTACCACTTTATGCACTACACTAGATTTACTCTCACCCCAAGCTAAAAGGACAATGCGTTGGGCTCTCATAATAGTGCTCATTCCCATTGTAATCGCTAGATGTGGTGTAGCAGCATACTTAAGTCCACTTTTCATTAAAGATTTCCGAGTGGCATAATTGAGTTGCACTAATCGAGTACGAGTTTTTGCATGTGAGCCAGGCTCATTGAAGCCAATTTGTCCCTGTTCGCCCATACCCATTATCATCAAGTCAATTTTGGATATACTATCCTCAAATTGCTTACAGTATTCTGAAATATTTTGAACAGGAATTGTGCTGTCAAAAATATGGATATTTTCAGGTCGAACATTAATGTGGTTCAACAACTCTTCATGAATACGATAGTTCCGGCTTTGAATTTCATTTGCTTTTATAGGATAAAGTTCATCAAGACTATAAATTATTACTTTATCAAAGCAAACTTGTTTATTTTTGTAGCGTCTAGCAAGTTCTCGATAAAGCCCAAGAGGTGTTTTTCCCGTACTTAATCCTAGTACAAACGGATTTTTAATCTCTTGAGTAACTTTATCCATCATATAATCGTGCTGATTAATCATAGTCACAATTAAATCAGACACATAAGCAACGCCTTCATATTCACTTGTGTAAATACTCGTGCGAATTTTTTCATACCGGCAAACAATATCACTTGGGGTATCACTCAATAAAAGCCCCCCACTCTTTGGCAATGTATACTTTGTTTTCATTTTGTAAAAAAATAACTAGGCTACTCGTTATGTTAGATTAGAGAAAACAAATATAGTAAAAATCTAACAAATCCTCATTTTGCAAAATGAGTTGAAGTGCTATTCTCTAGCAAATTTCTAAATGAAAGAAATTCGCCTATCTTACTTAAGTTCATTAAAATTTTTCCCTTTATTTTTTATTGGCAAAAATTGCCAATACATAAAAGGCTACGGGTATAAACTCTATAAATATCAATATTTCTCGCAACTATCATAGAGAAACTTCCCCTTTCTCGTAATAAGAGATATGGCAGTGTCTCTAGATTTGAGATTTAACTTGTAAAATAACAGACTCTCGTGCTCCCAAATTAAGAGGTTGTGTAATGTCAAAATTACGTTTTGTCAAAATATCAACTGCGGAAGTATTCATTCCAGGCAATTCTGAAAGGATGGCAGTGTCAAATCTTTTAGCAGAGTTGGTTCCATTGAGAATAATAATAACGGTTTCTTTAGTGGTATATCGAGCATAAGCATAAGTCCCATTTACGACGGGAAAGTGTTTAAATCCTCCACGCCTAATGGCTTCACTTCCTTTTCGCCATTGAAGTAATTGTTGTAAAAAATTAAAAGCTTGATTTTCTTTAGTATTACGACCTTTTGCAACAAAAGCGTTTCGTTTATCCACACTCCATCCACCAGGAAAATCAAAGCAAAAATTATCAGACTCAATAGGTCGTTTTGGACTCAGTAAAATTTCACTTCCATAAATAATTTGTGGGATCCCTCGAGTAGTCATTAAAAATATCATTGCCTGTTTAAAGTTCCGAAAAGCATTAGTAGGTGGCACAAATCGTTTCGAACTTAAATTATCCAAAAAAACAAGGGTGTTTTCCGGATTAGGGTAAAGAAAGTCCTGAGAAATTACTTCATATAAAGGACTCAAGGCTTCACTTTTATTTTCGAGAAATGCATGTAAAGCAGCATTTTGAAGTGGATAATCACTAACGGTCTTCAAACTGCTTTTTAATTCTTTATTATTAAAATTTGCGCCCCGTTGCCACCAAGCACAAGATGATTCTTTGAGATATGGAGTATCCCCTATTATATTAAAATTGGGGTACTCCAGCATCACAGATCTACACAGATTTGTAATATACATATATTCATTATATGGCAGATTTGGTATTCGTATAGCATCTAAACCAAATGTTTCAATCCACCAAATAACACTTTGTGTCATATACTGTAAAACACTTAAATTTCGTTGATTAAGTCGTGTTTGATTTCGATTAAGTATCCCGCGCTCCAAAACAATATTATCATATTTTGCAGCATACTTATCCATTACTGCATAATGATGTTTTACTGAGGCCAATGGGACTCCTCGTCCAACAATCCAATCTGCACTTGGCAAAATTGACATCCATGGATGTCGACTTCCACAACTACTAACAATCACATCTAAAAGAACTTTTAATCCTGAATTATGAGCTGCATGAACAAACTCCGAAAATTCAGCCTCTGTGCCCAAACGTGGGTCTATCTTATAAAAATGAGTTGGGGCATAACCACTATAAGAAGCTATTGGAACTTGGCAGTCGGTTATAGGAGACAATCCAATAGTCGTTACTCCAAGAGAGGAAAAATAACCAATTTTTTTAGTTAAGCCAAGTATATCTCCTCCATGTCGAGCATTCATATTAGCTCTATCAATCTTATCCCCCGCATCACGAAGATGATCATTTTTATTAGAGCCATTTGAAAATCGATCACACATAACAGCGTAAATAACATCCTCTCCTGAAATACCCGCTCTAGGAGTCCCAAGAGTATCTCTTTTCAATAATCGATAAGCTATTCGACTGGTTTTTCCTCGTGCTGAAATTTCGATATTAAACGTGCCTGGACGAGTGCGTTTATTGATTAATAAATAAATAAACAGATGATTGGGGTTATCTGCAATTTCAACTCGTTTAATCTTAACTCCCGAATAAGAAACTTTCGCTACTATATCTCCTGTTAATTCTTCCCCATAAACCATTAATTGAAGTTCTGTATTCTCCATAGCAACCCACCAATTGGGAGGTTCCACATGAGTTATGTTTACAGCAAAACTGAGGCTAAGAAAATTTTGCCCTAAAAATATCATCGTCAAAACAACTATGCGCTTAACAATGTTCCATTTTACCATAAAAACTGCTTTGCTCGTACAATTAATTTATCAAAAAAGGATCCTTTATATCCGAGGATTTCATCGGAACAAATGTAGTAAAAAAACATCAGACTCACAATCTCATCAAGCTTAATACAACCTCCGATGACTTTTGCAATGAAAATAATGGCAAAAATTCATATTTACTATGAAAGTTATGTCCTCCTGTAAAGAGATTTGGACATGGCAAGCCCATATAAGATAATCTACTCCCATCAGTCCCCCCTCTTATAGGTCGGATAATTGGAGTTATTCCCAATTCAATCATTACTCTTTTAGCCTTTTCTACAAGAAAAAAATGCGGTTCAATTTGGGGCTGCATATTGTAATATTGGTCTCTTATCTCAATCTTGACAAATTCCTCATTATGCTCTCTATTTATTGTATCTGATATTTGGATTAATAATTGTTTACGCTGTTCAAATTTTATGTCTGAGTGATCGCGAATTAGGTAGTGCAATTGCGCACTTTCCACATTTCCACTACAATGGATAAGATGAAAAAAACCGTCATACCCCTCAGTATGCTCTGGACGCTCAAATACGGGGAGTTGCTGATGAATTTTATATGCTAAATTCAATGCATTCACCATTTTCCCTTTGGCGTGACCAGGATGAATATTTCTGCCTTTAATCATAATTTTGGCGAATGCAGCATTAAAGTTTTCATACTCCAATTCGCCTATTTTTCCACCATCAACGGTGTATGCATAGACTGCACCAAATTTTTCAACATCAAAAAAATCAACTCCTCTGCCAATCTCTTCATCTGGAGTAAATCCGATGCAAATATCCCCATGCTTTATGGATTGATTTCTCATTAATTGTTGCACAGCATACATAATCGCAGCAATACCAGCCTTATCATCTGCTCCCAAAAGGGTAGTGCCATCAGTTACGATAATTGATTGTCCAACATAATCCAACAAGTCTGGGAAATCCTTTGGACGAAGCGTTATGTTCATTTTTTTATTCAAGACAATGTCCTCTCCATTGTAATACTCTACAACTTTTGCTTTTACGTTATGACTAGACACATCAGGAGAGGTGTCAACGTGAGCAATAAATCCAAGTGGTGGAATATCCGTTGGAATATTCGCAGGAATTTTTGCCATAACATAACCATACTCATCTAAAGTTACATTTTGAACTCCCATTTCTTGCAGTTCCTTTACCAGTAATTCAAGTAGTACTTTTTGCTTATTTGTGCTAGGAAAAGACTTCGCTCCCTCTTGCGATTGCGTATTTATTTTTGTGTAGCGAAGAAATTTTTCAAGAATCGTCTCCATAGAATTCATACAATAATATATGCAAAAAAACAAGCCTCGTAGTTTCTGATGTACTACAAGGCTCTTTATTTATGTTGCGGGGGCAGGACTTGAACCTACGACCTTCGGGTTATGAGCCCGACGAGCTACCAACTGCTCCACCCCGCATATGAATACAAAGGTAATCTAATTTTGCGGTTTTCCAAATACTACGCGACATTTTCGCATTTTTCTCCCGAGAAAACGACAAAAAATGAAGATTGCAATAGCGTTTTTTTTGCCAATTCAGATTTCTTATGTATCTTCGTTCGTCTAGAAACCATCTTTATAATATTGTAAATATTCTTGTGTTTCACTTTTCAAACATTGTAATATGTCCTATACATACCTTACAGAAGAAGGCTTGCAAAAATTGCGTGCTGAATTAGAGCAATTAACATCAGTTGAGCGTCCTGCAGTTTCACGTGCTATTGCAGAGGCTCGTGATAAAGGAGATTTATCTGAAAATGCAGAGTATGATGCTGCAAAAGAGGCACAAGGCTTACTTGAACTTAAAATTTCCCAATTACAGACGATGCTTGCCTCGGCCAAGATTATTGATGATTCTAAATTAGACACCTTTAAAATACAGTTACTCAATAAAGTAAAAATTGAAAATTTAACCAATAAAAACCAAATGGAGTATACTTTGGTAACAGAAAAGGAAGCGAACTTAAAGGCCGGGAAACTCTCTGTAAGCACGCCAATTGCCAAAGCTCTATTAGGCAAAAAAGTTGGTGATTTAGTTGAGGTTGAAGTACCATCGGGCATACTAAAACTCAAAGTTTTAAATATTTCTGTTTAGTTAGAGTATGAAATCTGTTTTCGCAAAAATTGCACAAAACGAAATTCCTTGTTATAAAATTGCTGAGGATGAGTTGCATCTTGCATTTTTGGACGTTAATCCACTTGCGATTGGACACACTCTAGTAATTCCAAAAGAACAAATTAATTATATTTTTGATCTTAAGGAAAATGAGTTTAGTCGTCTTTTTTGCTTTGCTCAAAAAGTAGCCAAGGGACTTGAAAGAGCCGTTTCATGTAAACGAATTGGCATTACAGTGATAGGTTTAGAAGTTCCTCATGCTCACATACATCTCATCCCACTTAATAGCGCAGATGATATAGATTTCAAAAAACCAAAATTAGCAGTTTCAAATGATGTTTTAATTAATTTGGCGAAAAATATAGAAAAAGAAATAAGTATCAACTAGAAAAACACATCACAATTAAATAAAAAAATATGGCACTTGAAATTACTGATGCGAATTTTGAACAAGAGGTTCTTAAAAGCACTAAAGTTGTAATGGTAGATTTTTGGGCAGAATGGTGCGGGCCGTGTCGTGCAATTGCTCCAAGTATTGAAGAAATCGCTATTGAGTATGAGGGAAAAGCAATAGTTGGAAAAATGGATGTAGATAGCAATGACCAAATCCCTGTTAAGTTTGGAATTCGTAATATTCCTACGGTCTTATTCTTTAAAAATGGAGAATTGGTTGATAAAATCGTTGGCGGGGCTACAAAAAGTACATTTGAGGAAAAACTAAAAAGTCTTTTATAATTTTTTTTTAATATAAAAAAGGCAGACTTTTCAAAGTCTGCCTTTTTTATATTACACTATTAGCAATAATTATCTGCTTGCAACAAGATGAACTGTATTATTAAGATTCACTTTCATCGTTTTATCGCCAAAGAAAATATTTGCGTTATCATCAATAAATTGCACTAATTTAAAGGACTCTCCATTTTCTTTAAGAGACCATGTTTTTGTAAGTTGATCAAAAATCAAGTCTGCCGATTGATGTGTTCCTAATAATTCAATATGATAGCCATTCTCATTTGATTTTACATGATAACTACCATTCTTGCCATTGATAGTTGTATCAACATTAGCGATAGGAGACTTTCCTGTCCAAAATTCAAGAGAGTTAAACAATAAAGCATCTAACAACAGTGAAACTTCATACATTGGAAAAATACAAAGCCCCAAAAAAATCAATTCATTAATAATATTGTTATTGCTTGCTTTTTCATTCCATTTCAAAATTTTCCCAGACAGGCTAAAAGAGCCAATACAAGAACTCATTAGCAACATTCCTACACCTAGTGTAAGAGTTGCAACACTTAATTTCATTTTTTTCATAGTTTTTTTTTAATGTTGAAAATAATATTTTAGGATAGTCGTTTCAGTAATTCAGCGTTTTCTTTTTCATAACCAGGCTTATTAAGTAATGCAAACATATTCCTCTTGTAAGCCTCCACTCCTGGTTGATTAAATGGATTTACCCCAAGCATATATCCACTTACAGCACAGGATATTTCATAGAAGTATAATAATTGCCCCAAATAATACTCATTCAATTCTGGTAGTTCTATACGGATATTAGGTACTCCCCCATCAACATGTGCAAGCAAAGTGCCTAATTCTGCCATCTTATTTACCTCATCAAAACTCTTGTCAGAAAGAAAATTTAATCCATCTAAATCCTTTGGATCATTAGGAATTACAATATTATATTTGGTTTTAGTTACACTTAATACCGTTTCAAACAAGATTCTCTCTCCTTCTTGAATATATTGGCCTAAAGAGTGTAAGTCGCTTGTAAAATCAACACTTGCAGGAAAAATTCCTTTACCATCTTTTCCCTCACTCTCTCCATAGAGTTGTTTCCACCACTCTGCCACAAAGTGTAGTTTTGGATTATAATTTGCTAATAGTTCAATTTTTTTCCCTTTCGCATACAATACATTACGCACGGTGGCATATTGTAAGGCTAAATTTTTTTCAAAAGGCACATTTCTTGCTGAGGCTTGCTCCATTTCTACTGCTCCCTTTACTAGGGTTGCAATATCAATTCCAGCACAAGCAATAGGAAGTAAGCCGACTGGCGTAAGTATGGAAAAGCGTCCTCCGACATCATCAGGGATAACAAATGTTTTATAACCTGCCTGTGTTGCCATAGTACGTAATGCTCCTCGTTTTTTATCAGTAACGGCAATAATACGTTTTTTAGCTTCATCTTTTCCATATTTTTGCTCAATGAAGTTCTTAATAACTCGAAATGCTATTGCAGGTTCAGTTGTCGTCCCCGATTTTGAAATTGCAATACAAGCAACGGACTTCCCCTCAAGAGTTTGCAACAATTCGTACAAATAATCCTCTCCAATATTTTGTCCAGCAAATAAGACTAAGGGAGATTTACGATTTACTGTTTGCAATGCATCAAAAGAATGTGTTAAGGCTTCAATGACAGCTTTTGCTCCCAAATAAGAACCGCCTATCCCAATCGTTACTACAACATCAACTCCACTACAAAATTTTTTTGCAGTTGTATTCACATCGTCTATTTCTGCTTGTGAGATGGATGAGGGCAATTTGAGCCAACCTAAGAAGTCACTTCCCTTGCCATTACCAGCATATAGAGTTTGAAGAGCATCTATTGCATTTTTTTTTAAAGCAAGCAAATCACTTTCTGTGACAGCACTATAAATTTTAGAATAATCTAAACGTATCATAATTATATTTCTATTTTTTATATTAACAAAGAACTAAGTTCTGCAATTTCTCGTTTAGGATTTACTCCTTCATACAAAATTTTATAAATTGCTTCTGCGATAGGAAGTTTGATCTTATGTTTCACGTTCAAATCGTGCATACATTTACAGGCGTAATAACCCTCTGCAATCATATTCATTTCAAGTTGAGCATCTTTTACTCGATACCCTTTCCCAATCATATTACCAAAAGTGCGATTTCTGCTAAATTGTGAATAGCAAGTAACTAATAGATCTCCAAGATATGCAGAATTTGCTGGTTCACGTTGAGATGGAAAAGCCTCTTCTAAGAATTTTTTTAACTCTAAGTAAGCATTACATACTAAAACTGCTTGAAAATTATCGCCATAGCCTAACCCATGACAAATTCCTGCAGCAATAGCATAGATATTCTTTAAAATAGCAGCATATTCTACTCCATGAATATCAGAACTAATAATCGACTGTAAAAATGACCCCGAAAAAACACTCGCAATTGCGTTCGCATTTCCCTCATTCTTGCAAGCAAAAGTAAGGTAAGATAGCCGCTCAAGAGCAACTTCTTCAGCATGACAAGGCCCTGCGATAATTCCCATATTTTCAAAAGTAACGCCAAATTTATCATGAACAAATTGAAGTACTGTTTGATTTTCATTTGGAAGAATCCCTTTGACGGCAGACACAATAAATTTATCTTTTATACTTTCAGCAAGTCCATTTGTCCAAATATCCACATAAACAGAGGGTATAACAATAATAAGCACATCGCTATTACGAACAGCATCATTGATATCAGAAAATAATTGTAAACGATTAAGGTCAAATTCAACTTCGGTTAAAAATTTTGGATTATGACGATATCGTATTATATGTTCTATAATTTCTTGATCTCGCACATACCAACCTACACGACTTAGATTTTTGGTCAAAAGCTTTGTAATTGCAGTAGCCCAACTTCCACTCCCCAAAACCGTATAGCGTGCTTTTGAATGTATCTTAACGTCCATATTTGACTTTAGTTTGACAGATTAAGATCAATTTCAAAAGAAGAGTTTTTTTTCTCTTGCTTGTGAATGCTATTAAGTAAAGAGTATTGCCCATGTATTGCTCTACTATGTCTAAAGTTTGGACAAGAGCAACTCTTTGAACTAGAACATCCTCCTAATGTAGAGGCAACCAATAAAAAGAGAATAATATAATAGTGCATAATTACTATATGAGATTTAACGATTACAAATTTAGAGAATAAAAACTTCATTTTCATTTTTTTTTCATTTTTTTATGAAAGTTGCTTTTATCAACGTTTATTCTTATTTTTGTGGCGTTTTTTTAAATTAATTTTTTATATCTCAAATCAAAATGGCTCATAAAATTAGTAATGATTGTACTGCTTGTGGTACATGTATGGATGAATGCCCAGTTGAGGCAATTGCTGCAGGTGATATTTACACCATTGATGCAGATGTATGTACAGACTGTGGAGTTTGCGCAGATGCCTGCCCTGTAGGGGCTATCAGTCCTGCATAAAGCAGTAGTTCTATTCAACAAGATTTGAGGCTACTAGATCGTAGCCTCTTTTTTTTAAACAATAATGTACGTCCGTCACTTTTCATCTCCGATAATGCAGTTGTTACTTTTAACTCTTTCAGTTATTATTTCACTGTTTCTCACATCTGTATTAAGCATAATTGCAGCACCCTTATTTAATTTTTCTATGGAAGAAGTGCGTGCTGGTATTAGTGGAAAAAATGTGCCCTTAACTCTCTATCTGCTTAGCATAAATAGCATTGGTATATTTCTGATACCAAGTTTATTCGCAAGTTGGGTCACAACTGCCCGCAATCCTATTTTATCCCTTTCATTACTTCGGTATCCTCAAACTATCAATGTTATACGCAGTGTTCTTTTAGCGATTATAGCCCTTCCATTTATTAGTTTTTCAGCAGATGTTAATGCGTCGTTTTCTTTTCCTGACTGGGTGCACACTCTAGAGAATCGCGCTAATGCTATCATAGAACAATTATTAACGACAAAAAGTTATTTGCAATTAGGCTTTAATTTATTCGTGATGGCTCTACTACCTGCATTTGGCGAGGAATTTTTCTTTAGAGGGTATTTACAAGTCTTACTCAAACGTTGGACAAAACAAGTTCATTTTTCAATCTTCATTACGGCTTTTATATTCAGTACATTTCATTTGCAATTCGAAGGATTCATTCCTCGGTTTCTATTAGGAGTGATTTTAGGCTACACATTTTATTGGAGCAGAAGTTTATGGCTACCTATTATTATTCATTTTACAAATAATGCCGTTGCCATTTTTGCCTATTTTTATAGTACACACCATGATACTTTAGCGACACCGGGGATAGAAGATTTAGCATCGAGCAGCGTAGCAAGTGCACTATTTTCATTAATAGCAAGTGCACTATTTTTGCTTCAAATTTTTAATAGCGAACATCTACATCGGGCGAAACTAACGTCGAAGAAATAGCAAGACGAAAAATATTGAAATAATTCAAAGTATTAAATTTTCTTTTCTACTTTTTTTGACAAAAAAAATAAAATTTGAACAAATTTTCTATCTTTGTTCTCGAAATTTTCAATATACTTAAAATACAAAATCATGTCTCTTAACAAAGTAATGCTCATTGGAAATGTGGGTAAAGACCCCGAAGTACGACACCTAGATAGTGGAATTGCTACAACGACAATTACCCTTGCCACCTCTGAAACTTATACGGATAAGTCCGGTCAACGAGTTACAAATACAGAGTGGCACAATATAGTATTGTGGCGGCAATTGGCAGAATTAGCCGAAAAATATATTCGTAAAGGCACTCAAATTTTCGTTGAAGGAAAAATGCGTACTCGCTCTTGGGAAGATAAAGAAGGTCAAAAGCGTTATACAACAGAAGTTGTTGCGGATACTCTTAGATTACTTGGTCGCCGTGAAGACAGCAATGCTAACGGAACACAGAGTTATACTCCTGTAGAGCCAAGTACCCCGACTCAAGCAGCCATTGAACCAGCGGCTCCAGATAATGACTTACCCTTCTAGAAAAAGTATTAGAAGTATAATTTGCAAAATGCAATAATCCAAAATTAAATTTTTGGATTATTGCATTTTTTTTATCTTTTTCACAATGAAAAAAATATGCTTTATACTTATTTGCCTTCTTGCAAAAAATACTGTATGTAGTGCAAGAATTTTCCCACAAGGCGCTGCGGCAACAAGTATTGGAGGAATTGGCGTAGTACACATTAGTCCATTTTCATCCTATAACAATCAGGCAGGACTGGCATTTCTTGAAAATCCATATCTTACACTGTCTTACGAAAATCGCTACTTTACGGAAGAACTAAATCTAGGATTTGCAAGTTTCACTCTCCCCATTACTCGTGTAGGAGTTGGCACAATTGACATAGCATCATTTGGTTATTCTCAGTATCGTGAAAGTCGCTTTGGAGTATCTTGGGGAAAGCGACTTGCGGAACGTATTGCAATTGGGACTCGTATAGATTATCATCTCGTACAAATAACCAACTACGGAAGCACTGGTACAATTACAGCCGATTTAAGCATAATGGCTCAACCATTTGAAAAATTCTGGATTGGAGCACATATTTTCAATTTTACATATTCTAAGTTCTTTAGCCAACAATACGAAGAGCGACTTCCCGCTATTTTTGACTTAGGCGTTGCTTATGACATCGCTAAATTTACTCGAGTTTTTGCTGCAACTCAAATAGCATCACATCAGAATACAAATGCAAAATTTGGAGTTGAAATGATGATTAAAAATGTATTAGCATTACGTTTAGGTTTTTCCGCAAAGCCTGTAGAAATTTTCGCTGGACTTGGCTATACCCATCGAAACTTGTTACTCGAAGTTGCATTTGAACGACATGAGTCTTTGGGATATTCACCACAGATTTCATTAACATATCGTTTTGACACAAAAAAATCGAAAGATTAAATGAGGTATGTTATAAACTTAAACCGTTTAATTTTTAGCATTTTTATTATGTTATCGCATGCTCCAATTATTGCACAGCAAGCAAATATCAACGAGTCGATACAAAGTCTTATTGATGAAATTTCATCCCTTGAAGATGCGGATATTACTATGGAAGAATTATATGAAAACTTGATGAACTATGCCCAAAATCCATTGAATATTAATACTGCAAATGAAACAGAGTTATTACAATTATTTATATTAAATGAATTTCAAGCCAGTAGCATCCGAGAATACATTACTCAATATGGAGAAATGCAAACTCCCTATGAGTTACAATATGTACAAGGAATTACTCAAGCGTTAATGGAAAAATTACTGCCTTTTGTAAGTACTACAACGCAATCAAGTATCAAAAAAGTATCCCTAAAGCAAATGCTTTTACATGGCAAACACCAAAGTTTAATGCGTGTACGTCAAACCCTAGAGCCTCAACAAGGCTACTCAAGTATTAGCGAGGAACAATATCTTAATGCCCCAAATTCTCGCTATTTAGGTTCTCCTCAATCTATTTATATGCGCTATCGCTACAACTTTAAAGATAAATTGCAGTGGAATATAACGGCAGAAAAAGATGCAGGAGAATCCTTTGGGAAACCATGGAATAAGTATGGTTTTGACTACTATTCAGGACACATAAAACTTTCCAATATTGGTGCGGTACAAACCTTGGTTATTGGAGATTTTTATACGCAAACAGGACAAGGCTTATTATCATGGCAAGGAGCATCGTTTGGGAAGACAAGCGATGCACTAGGTATTGCCAAGCGAGGAGTTGGCGTAAAGGCATATAGCGGTGCAAATGAGAATTTATTTTTTCGGGGCGTAGGTACTAATATCCAAGTATCAAAGCAAGTTATGGTAACGGCATTTGTATCGTACAAAAACATTGATGCAAACATTGACTCTTTAGGTATTTTCTCATCTTTACAAACGACAGGTTTACATAGCACTCCTCGCGAAATGGCGGGAAAAGATGCCATAAGTGAAATGGCGATTGGTGGAAGTCTTGCATACAGTTGGAGTAAATTGAGAGTAGGTCTAAATGTCCTGCATCATCGTTTTGGAGGAGAGTATCAAAAAAATATACAAGCCTACAATCTTTTTGACCTCAATAAAAATTCAAATACTAATTTGAGTTTAGACTATCGTTCATTATTCAAAAAAGTGTATTTATTTGGGGAGTTTGGAGTAAGTGAAAATGGAGGATTTGCTACTCTTAACGGTTGTTTAGCAGATATTGCACCTCGTATGCAATTAGCTATATTACATCGCTACTATGCATCAAACTATCAAGCTCATTATGCCAATGCCTTTGCAGAGGGAGGACGCACTGCAAATGAGAATGGCTTTTATTTAGGCACAAATTTATTCCCTCATCCCAAAGTAAAAACAAGTATATACTTTGATGTGTATAGTTTTTCATGGCTAAAGTACCGAGCAAATGCCCCCTCTAAGGGATTCGACGTACTTTTACAAACGGATTATAGCCCTCATCACTCCAGTAAGATGTATTGGCGATTGCGCTACGAGTCAAAAGAAGAAAATATAATAAATGACAATGCTATCACCAAGCAAACTGGCGAAATTGAGCGACTTTCATTGCGCTATAATCTTCACTATGCCTTAATCGATGGATTAATTTGCGAAACACGCTTGGAGGGGACTTTCTACAGTGCTGCAAAACAAAAACGAACTACTGGAATAATGGTATATCAAGATGCTTTGTATAAATTTAAGCAATTCCCTTTTGACATTTCTTTACGTTACGCTCTTTTTAGTACCGATAATTATAACACTCGCATTTATGCCTACGAAAAAGATGTATTATATGCTTTTTCAGTACCTGCCTACTATGGAAAAGGTTCACGTTGGTATATCAACTTACGATATTTACTAATGGAACGGTTGGTAGTTTGGTTACGTTGCGCACAAAGTTTTTATTTTGACAGAGAAAGCATTGGAGATGGATTAAGTAAGAACAATAATAACCATCAAACCGATGTAAAATTACAAGTGCAGTGGAGTTTTTAACGAATAAACTTAGTTTCGTTTTTTAATATCCTTGATGCGTAGTTGTAGAGAACTTCGACCACGAAAATTATTTTCTGTAATAGTATAGCAAATATCAACCGGCACTCCTTTATTGATATGCTTAAATAAGTGCGCTTGATTAAATGCAATGGCCGACATTGGCTGATAAGGGCAGTCTTCTTGAATCAGTTCCAATTTCAGATGTTCACTATCTACACCAACAATACGAGCATTTCCACTACTGTAAACCTTGCGAGAGACAAATACAGGAGACATATTACCGGGGCCAAATGGGCGAAATTGTTGCAAAATTCGCCAAAATTTAGGCGTAATATCTCTAAAATACAATTCTTGGTCTATCTCAACTTGGGGGATAAGCATACTAGGTTCAATTACCCGAGATGCAATTTCTTCAAATCGATTAATAAAAGGCTCCACATTTTCTGCCTTCATAGAAAGTCCAGCAGCATACATGTGCCCTCCAAAAGTAACCAATAGGTCTGCACATGCTTCAATGGCTTGATATAAATCAAAACCTGGTATGCTACGAGCAGAACCTGTGACTAAACCATTACTCTCTGTGAGCACAATAGAGGGGCGATAAAAATTCTCAACCAATCTCGAGGCAACAATTCCAACCACTCCCTTATGCCAATCGGGATTATACAGAACTGTGGTATTTTTCATCTGTAATTGAGGGTCTTGCTCTATAATATTAATTGCCTCAAGCGTGATACTTCTATCTACGTTTTTGCGGTCATTATTATGGTCATTGATTAAATCTCCTACAGTATTTGCAACATCGTCTGTTTCGGCAGTGAGCAAATCGACCGCTGCAACTCCAGATTCCATTCTCCCTGCTGCATTGATACGAGGTCCAATGCGAAAGACAATATCATCAATATTTATAGGTTGTTCATCATCTAGCCCAGAACGGCGCATAATGGCTTGAAAGCCCTTTCGTGGTTCGGTATTTATACGCTGCAATCCATAATATGCTAATATTCGATTTTCACCTGTTAACGGCACAATGTCAGAAGCAATACTGACCGCTACAAGGTCAAGCAATGGTTCAAGTAATTTGGTTGATATATGATTTTGCAAACAATAGGCTTGTAGAAATTTATAGCCTACTCCACAACCTGAGAGTTCTTTATAGGGATATTCACAATCCGTTCGTTGAGGGTCTAGTACAGCAACTGCATTTGGGATTTGATTATCTGGCAAATGGTGATCGCAGATAATAAAATCAATGCCTTTGCTTTTAGCATAGGCTACTTTATCGACGGCTTTTATACCACAATCTAGTGCAATGATAAGACTTGCACCCTCATTGACGGCATAGTCAATTCCTCTAATTGAGATACCATAACCATCAAGATAGCGTTCTGGAATAAAGTATAATGCAGGAATATTTTGTGATTTCAAAAAAGAATAAACCAAAGCAACGGCCGTAGTACCATCTACATCATAATCTCCATATACGAGGATTTTCTGATTTTTTGCGACAGCTTCTTCCAAGCGCGCCACCGCTTTATCCATATCCTTCATTGCAAAGGGATTGAGCAAGTCACTCATTTGTGGACGAAAGAAAGCCTTTGCTTCTTCAAAACTTGTAATACCACGTTGTGCCAAAAGTTGTGCAATGGGAAGTTCTACATTTAGCAATTGAGCAAGTTTTAAGGCTATTTCTTTGTTTGCAGGCGGTAGAACTATCCAACGTTTCTCTTTCATATACTTTTGGGAGCAAGGTGTGCGAAGGTAGTGAAAAATTAAAAAGATAGAAAATACATTTTGTGCTATGATATAAAACTTACAAGCATAGCCATACAACTAAAAAAGCGCAAGAGAGTTATAAACCTCCCTTGCGCTTCTAACATTATACACTATAACTCCTCCCTAACTACAACTTTATACAGCGTATTGAAACTGGCGTTGGAAATATATAAGTCGAAGACTGTCTTGTAATTGTTACATTGGCTCTATCATACGAAAACATAAATCCCTTCGTACCGTAGTATGCATATATCTTAGCACTTCCATAAGCACTACTGCTTGTAGAGGCCGTGCCAAAAATTGCAATTTGCCCACGTCCCATTGCCTTGCGTCCAAGGGGAGTAGCAGCGTCAGCATGATTATTTCGATGACCTACAGCCATAGTTCCAGCAGGAATTACAGAGAATCCATA
>JBOFDL010000067.1:0-11076 GCA_051646985.1 Bacteroidales bacterium
ATTGCCCCAATGGGCACTTCATTCTTAGCAAGTGCAATATGTGCTTCATTTATGGCCTGCGTCATAAAGCCTTCGTGCTGTAAGTGGCTTTGATTAATTACGAGGGGTGATGAAAAAGGCACTTTGGATTACGGTTAAAAAAATGTTACTTTTGCAAGGTTTTGGGCGGTTTTTTGTCCATCTCAAGTCTCTAAAAACTGCATGACAAAGATATGTTTTTTTATTTAATTTATGGATTGGGTTGTATGGTTATCTCGCAATAAGCGTATTATTGCAGCAGCCCTTTTAGTCGTTGTATTTGCAAGCGTCTGGCTCTATTTTTGGATTCGCGAAAGTGAAAAAAAAAACAGTATGGAAACAATGCGAGCCATTCCTGCAGATGCGGCGTTTGTTTATCGATTTAATAATCTTAGCAAATTGAGCAAAGAGTTGGAGATGGAGACACCTTTTTCCACCTTGCTTAACAGTGAAGTATTGCTACAAAAAAAACTGCAAAACTTTAAATATATTGTTGATTCGATGATAAGCAAAGATGAAGTTGTGGGTGATTTAATCCGACAGCCTCTTTGGATATCTGCCCATATTTTTGGGAATCAACTATCTTATCTTTTTGCCTTAAAACTCCCATATAGAGTCTATCAAAGCAATGTTAAACAGGTGGTATGGCATCTAACAGAAAAGGGATATACTGTAGCAGAAAATCCATACGACGAGGAAAAAATCATTTCCTTTAAAAATGGCGAAATTGAAGTTTTCCATGCCTCCATTGTTAGACGTGTACTCGTTGTGAGTTCTTCACGGGTTTTAGTCGAAATGGCCATACGCCAAGCCAAAGCACCCGCTTCACTCGCAGATAACGAGCATTTTTTAACGGCATCTCGAACCGCTGGCGCAAATGTTAATGCAAACTTTTATCTTAATCATGCCCAACTTACACGCCTTTTACCTATTTACATAAATAACATTAATTTACGCGATCGAAAATTCTTTGCCACTTTAGGAAGTTTTACCGTACTTGATGCAGAATTGCGAGAGGATGCATTGTTAATGAATGGGTTCTTGTTTAATGATAATCTTTCAAATTCTTATTTTTCTGTACTTGCAAAACAACGCAATCAAAAATTAACGATCCTCGAAATGCTCCCTCGAAATACAGATGCCGCTTTATGTTACAGTATATCAAATCCCAAACTAATTGTACAGCGTTATGAAGAGTTTAGAGAACGACAACAAAGCAATACTACACAACGTCGAACAGCATTAGCCAATTTGCGTAAAAGAATCAATCAAGACCTCACTTCATTTTTCATTTCTCTACATCCCTCTGAAATTGCCATCACTCACCTCCCTCCCACAAATTCAAAGGATAAAGATAATCGCTTTATTGTTATTAAATCAAGCAATATTGATGTTGCATATACAAGTATGCAGAAACTTATTGTCCACGCGGCCAAGACTGAACGAAAACCAGAGCGAAATTTTGCAACTACTGAAAAAATGGGAAATGGAGAGCCCATTATCATCTATCGTAATCCTGCCGAAGGCTTATTGGCTGCACTACAAGGCAATTTATTCACGGCATGTAATGATCGCTATTTTGCTACCGTAGGCGATTACATTATCTTTGGGGGGTCAACTGTAGCACTACGTGAATTTATTTTTTCTGCATTATTGCGAAAAACATTGCTGCAAAATGACGTTCTATCTGATTATACAAATGTTGAGTCAAATGTATTAATTTACGTCAACCCAAATAAAAATACCGGAGTCGCCCAAACTTCCCTAAACAACAATACTCGAAACTCACTCAAAAAATCTAAACTTGTAGAAGCAACTCAAGGTATTGCAATACAACTTCGCACAATGAACGATAAAGTATATTGTAGTGCTATCCTAAAACTTACTCCTAGTATTGAGGAAAAACATCGCTCAAAAGGACCGCAGTTAAATTTTGAGACCAAACTACTTGCGCCAGCCATTGCGGCACCTTGGATTGTGAAGAATCACAATAATGGACAAAAAGAACTTTTAGTTCAAGATGTTAAAAATATGCTATATCTAATTGACAACAAGGGAGCCGTGTTATGGAAGCGACAATTTGAAGAGCCAATTATCGGGGAAGTACAACAAATAGACTATCTGAGCAATAATAAATTGCAGTTTATATTTAATACCTCTACCAAACTTTATATCATAGATAGACTTGGGCGAAATGTTGAACGATTTCCGATAATCCTTCCCTCTGCAGCCACAACAGGTGTTGCTGTATTTGATTATGATGGGGGACGCGATTATCGCTACTTCATACCCTGTAGCAATCGTAAAATTTGCGCCTATCAACAAGATGGAAGACCGCTAAAAGGTTTTGAGTCTAACATTAATATAAATAATATAACTCAACCCCTTGAGCATATCCGCATACAAGGAAAAGACTATATTTTAGTAGTAGATGAACACAAAATACATCTGCTTAATCGAAAGGGGGAGGAGCGAGTAAAACTATCTGAACACATAAATATTGCGCCAAATACTCGGGTATATACAGAGTTAGGGCATAATAATCAAATCGTTCGTCTCGTTACCACAACAAAAAATGGACAACTAGCCTTTATCTATTTTGATGGCAATGTCGAGTACGCCCAACTAAAACCCAAACCTGATGAGCAACACTATTTCTATTGCTTAAGCAAAGAGAGTCAAAATCGCTATATTATTCTCAGTAATAAAGATTTATATGTATATAAAAAAAGTTTTAAGCAAGATTTTTCATACCGCTTTAAGCAGACTCCAGTATGTGTGCCAATGTTTTTTAGTCCACTTAAAGAGACTCACATATATAGCATTTATATTGAGAGTGAAAAGAAATCATACCTGCTTAACAATCATGGAGAATTACAAAATGGACTTCCTATAAATACGGTTGTTCCTATAGTGGTAGATAATTTATACTTTAGTACAAATTCGTACAATGTTATAACGTGCGATGAAAATGCTTTTTTATCGTGTTATGACATTGCCTCATAAAATTAAAAATTACTTGTGGAATTCATTGTAAGTTTTATTCTCATTATTCTGTTAATTGGCTATATTGGAAAAGCCTTGATTTTTTTATTTATCAATCGCTTCATTAAACAAGTAGTAAAGCGAGAGCAAAAAAACCAAAAAAAAACTCCGCCACCTCGGCAAATAATTCCGAATGAAGTGGGAGAGTACATTGATTTTGAGGAAATTCAAAAATCCGATTAAGTCTTACTTCTTATCTCTCATAAATTTTGGTTCTTTATTTTTTGAACATTATACTGAAGATGGATAGACAAACTATCATAAATGCGAGTGATATTGTTGCACATCTCCCCTTTCTTCCATTTCACCGCTTGGAAAAGCATCATATATCCACCGTTCCAGCAAGTCTCCATTTCCAACTCTCACATCACTAACGTAATTACGTATTTTTATTAAACACTGTTTTCACAATCCTTAATCCATTATAATCTCGCCCAAAAGTAATTTATATACATCTTTCCGAACTTGTACAACAGCCCTTTTGCCAAATTGTGCGTTTTCGATATGAAAAATTTCTAATCGCAAAAATTATTTTACCAATTCATTGCGAATACTCTCAACAAGATCTGCAATAAGAAGAGCTTGTTTTTCATCCACAGTTTTCTTTATTTTACTGTAAATTTTCACTAAAGGATCCAACGTTTGGCGTAAAGAAGCAACTTCTACATCTTCTGTATTCTTATTAAGAATATCAATAAGTGTTGCCAGAGTTTCTTTTTGGTTGGCAATAATTTGATAAATATCCGTTTTATGCAAACTCGTTGTACCTACTTGAGTTGTCAAGTATAATCCTTCTACCCAAGTACCAGTAAGCACCATTAAGGCAAGGTGATCCTTTCCATTTTGCATCAAAAATGAATAAGTATCTTGAAAGGATTGTGATACAATGGCAACGAGAGAGTCTTTTTCTTCGATATTTTTCTCAATTCGTTGTGCCAATGAGACATTAAAATTGTTTGAGATTTGCAAATCTTCCACCAAATTTTTTATAACTTTCATATAATCCATCGTTTCTTTTCGCATATTATATGTAGTAACATAAGCAAGATCTGCGCCATAAACACCAAGACTAAGTGCTTTATTTTTTTCCGACACATAACGATCTGCATTCTCCACAGGATTAGTAATTCCTATAACATAAGCCGCGCCAGAACGATTAATTAAATTAGTCACCTCATAGGCAGTTGGAATAGGATAACTAATATATCCACTCGCTGTTGTACTAATGGTTGTAAGCGAATTCGATGTATTTGATTGATTCCCGCAACTAAGCAATAAAAATGGAATAGTTAGTGCAAGAAGCGCGGTAAAATTTGCATTTGTTTTCATAATATTTTCATTTTTAAAGTGAAGTTATATAAATTGTAAGATTCGAGACTTAAAAGTACAAACAAAAATTGAGTTTGCAAAAATTGCTATTTCAGATATAACTATATTTCAGTAAGTGTAGCAAGACATTCTTGTTGGAAGATACAATAACATACTTTATCTTTGCAAGGAAGACCGATTCAAAATCTACCATTATTCAACTGCTTCATGTCATTCTTTTGTACAAAACGACCCATTTTCACACTTTGCATACTTGCTTGTTTTTGGCAATGCAGTCAAGAGTATATATGTCCAGTCCCCAATATCAAGGCATTTTCTTTTGACATTACCATGCCTAATTACAATACAATGGATGCAAAAATAAAAAATGGAATTGGCTATAATGGACACGGCATTTTAGTATATCATCACTACGATGGGGCTGTATATGCTTACGACGCAACTTGTGCAAACGATAGCGAGTGTGTTAAAAATGGCGTTATACGTTTTGATGGACAAGGTCATCCCACTGCAACTTGCAGACGATGTCGATCACAATATTATTTACTAGACGGCAAACATCTTAAAGAAAAATTATTACTTCGACAATATGGCGTGCAAAAGATACTTTACACTTCAGATCAATACCGAATATTTAATTAAATAAATAATTTAGCCTTCTTATGTCCTCTTTTTTTAAACTCGCCAAGCCCAAAGGATTCCAATATAAACCTCGTTTTTATAACGAACGTAAAGAAGCTATGGAGGAACGCATAGAGCGTATCAAAGCAGAAATTGGCTTAAGTAATAGAGCCCCAGGCGAACGTATTCGAGGGTCATTTCAAAACGCAAGACACGCACAGCCTAAAAATATTTTTATAGGAACTAGTATGTTTGGGCGTATAACTCGCCTTGCCTCCATTATACTAATGGGGGTCATTGCATATTTTTTAGCACAAGCCCTTACTGCTATTTTACAAAGTAAGCAGTCCGGTCAGCCAAAAACTCAAAATATTGAGCAATATTTTGAGTAAAAAATATTTTCAATATAAAATGACTATAAATTTCACCTGTCAACATTGCAAAATGGGCAAACCCAAACTAAGCAAATGGTGGTTTATAGATGTTGATGTTGCAATGTATTGCAATCATTGCAAAGCTCGCTTAGCACATGTTACTTTTATGCTTACAGCAATACTATCCGCCATCAGTATTACTACGGTATATTTTGCTATACAAGATAGTTGTACAAATTGGCTCCAAGTAAAAATAATGCTTTCCGTAAGTTTTCTCCCCGCATTCATTTTTATTAATGCCACGCGCATCGGTCTATTATGGATTTTAGTTTGGCTTAAGCAAACAAATTTCCCTCTGTTTTCAGATCCAAAAGATTAACAAAGTCGCTTCCCCTCGCAAGTTTGAGAATTTCACAAGTTTTATCATTATAAGCTGTTTATTATAAAGTTCTTGTATAAAATATATCGATTTGAAAACACTATCTAGATTAGTGTAATATATATTTTTTTTCTACATTTGCGTTCATAATCTAACCAAAAGATAAATAACAGCGTATAAAAAATGTATAGAACACATACCTGTGGCGAACTACGCCTTCAACACACATCACAAACAGTAACTTTAGCAGGCTGGGTACAGAGAGTAAGGAAGCTTGGAGCAATGACATTTATTGATCTTCGAGATCGATATGGCATTACTCAACTTGCTGTAAACGAAAAAAGTTCAGAAGAAATTCTGAATACAGTGCAAAAATTAGGGAGAGAGTTTGTTCTACAGGTAGAGGGCATTGTGGTTGAACGAAGCAGTAAAAACAATAAAATACTTACTGGAGAAATAGAGGTAATATTGAGCAATATCAATGTGCTGAATGCAGCCAAAGTCCCTCCATTTACGATTGAGGAAGAGAGCGATGGCGGAGAAGAATTACGCGCAAAATATCGCTATTTGGATTTGCGTCGCAATCCCGTTAAAAACGCTCTAATTCTCCGACATCGTGTAGCACAAGAAACTCGCAAGTATCTTGACAATCAGGACTTCTTGGAGATTGAAACTCCATTTTTGATAAAATCAACTCCTGAAGGAGCTCGAGACTTTGTTGTTCCATCGAGAGTTCATCATGGAGAATTTTATGCCTTGCCACAAAGTCCTCAAACGTTTAAACAGTTACTTATGGTAGGAGGTTACGATCGTTATTTTCAAATTGCACGATGTTTTCGTGATGAAGATTTGAGATCAGACCGTCAACCTGAATTTACACAGATTGACTGCGAAATGGCTTTCGTTGAACGAGAAGACATTCTAAAAACCTTTGGAGGCTTGATGCAACATCTTTTTAAGCAAATTCTCAATGTTTCGCTTAACGATGTTCCATTTATGAGTTATGCAGACGCCATGCGTGATTACGGTTGCGACAAACCCGATGTGCGATTTGAGATGAAAATTAAAGAATTAACAAATTCTGTACAAGGTAAAAACTTTCCTGTTTTCGATACCGCCCAATACATTGGTGGAATTTGCGCAAAAAACTGTGCAAGTTATACTCGCAAACAAATTGATGAACTTACAGATTGGGTAAAACGACCTCAAATTGGAGCAAAAGGATTAGTATATATTCGTCTTACCGAAGAGGGCATAAAGTCAAGTGTAGATAAATTCTTTTCTGTTGATAATTTACAACAAATTGCTGACGCTTTTGATGCAAAAGCAGGTGACTTAATTTTGGTATTGGCTGGTGCAAAAAAATCAACCTTGAATGCCTTATGCGAGTTACGTCTTGAAATGGGCAACCGTCTTGGGTTGCGAAATCGCGATAAATTCTCACCACTATGGATAATAGATTTTCCTCTATTAGAATGGGACGAAGACTCTCAACGCTTTTACGCCATGCACCATCCTTTTACAGCACCTCAACCCTCCGACTTGCAAGCATTTATGAATGGGAGTAAAGCGGATTTAGAGAAAGTCCGAGCAAATGCCTACGATTTTGTCGTAAATGGCGTCGAATTAGGCGGAGGTTCTATTCGTATTTTTGATGCTACAATACAACAACAAATGTTTAAAGTTCTTGGATTTACTAGCGAAGAAGCCGAAACTAAATTTGGGTTCCTTACAAATGCTTTTAAATACGGCGCTCCTCCACATGGCGGGATAGCCTTTGGATTCGACCGTTTATGTGCCATGTTTGGAGGATCTGACAGTATTCGTGACTATATTGCCTTTCCAAAAAATAATGCAGGAAAAGATGTAATGATTGACTCTCCGTCACAAATTGATAATGAGCAATTAAAAGAATTAGCTCTGTGTATTGACAATATTAAGAAATAATTCTAAGCAGAAAATGCCCATTTATCCTAGAATAGACCCTGTACACGAACTTATCAAATCAATGAGTAAATCAGAGAAACGATCATTTCGCTTATATGCAACACGTTTTAATGATACAAAAGGGGCTCTTTTTTTAGAATTATTTGACGCAATGGAAACTACTGAGGTTTTTAACGAAGCTAAAATCTTAAAGAAAAGTGGGGTTCCCAAAGCACAGTTTGCAAATATCAAAAGTTACCTCTATCATCAACTGTTGACGAGTTTACGACAAAGTTCTGTTGATAATTTTGAAGACATATCACTCCACGAGCAACTTGATTTTGCACGCATTTTGTACTCGAAAGGGATGTACAAACAAAGTCTCAAAACTCTAGATAAAGCAAAACAACAGGCGCAAGAGGCCCAGCAATTTACAATTGCAATGGAGATTGTTGAGTTTGAAAAACTCATTGAATCTCAATTTATTACTCGCAGTAATCGTTCTCGCGCCGACAATCTTGCTCATGAAGTACAAAACTTAAGTACAACTATACAAAAAGCAAATGAATGCTCTAATCTTGCAATGCAATTATACTCTCTGTATCTCAAACGTGGTCATGTACGCAATCAAAATGACATCATTTTTGTAGAGGATTATTTTGCAAAACATCGCCCAAAATTAGAAGCACGTCAACCGGGAATTTACGAACAACTCTATATGAATCTTGCACATTATTGGTATGCGTATATTTTACAAGATTTTTTAGCCTGTTATCGCCATTCACAACGAAATTTATTGCTTTTTGACGAAACTCCTACACTAAAATCACTACTGCCAGATCTTTACTTTAAAACACTGAATTATCTACTGGATAGTCTTTTTTATCTTCGTCATTACACAAAGTTTAAAGAGTTTTTAGGGCGTTTAGAATTAGAAATTACGGATAAAAAAAATATCAATAATCAAAATATTGAAATTCTATCCCATTCGTTCTACTATGCCAATAAAATAAATCTGCATTTTATCAATGGCACATTCACAGAAGGCTTGATTATTATCCCAAAATTGCTAGATTTTATCGAAAAAAATCAAAATAAAATAGACCAACATCATATTCTAGTATTTTATTATAAAATCGCAAGTTTATATTTTGGAGCAGGCGAAGTTCGCTCCTCCACCTCATTTTTGAGTAAGATTATCAATGCAAAAGGTGATGGAATACGAGCCGACTTACAAGGATTTGCAAGAATTCTTTGGCTCATTGCAATGTACGAAAGTGGAAATGACTTAATGATAGAGTATCAAATAAAATCAACACATCGATTTTTGCAAAAAATGGATAACCTTAACGTAGTACAGCGTGAAGTACTTGGATTTTTGAGTAAAATAGACACTTTCTATCGTAAGGATATTAACGATTATTTTCGACAATTGTATCAAAAACTACAGCCTTACGAAACTTTACCTTACGAAAAACGCCTATTTCTTTATCTCGACCTTATTTCTTGGCTCGAAAGCAAACTTAAAAATGTATCGGTACAAGAAATCATACAGGAAAAATTTGAAGCCCGTAGTAGAACAACTACTCTTCAGTTATAAAAATGCACAAAGTAGCCCTATATACTGACGGCGCAGCACGAGGTAATCCAGGCCCTGGTGGCTATGGCATTGTACTTATCTCTGGAGAACATCGCAAGGAACTCTCACAAGGTTTTTCTCTTACAACAAATAATCGAATGGAACTGCTTGCTGTAATTGTAGGCTTAGAGGCCTTAACAGTGCCAAATTGTCAAGTTACAATTTTTTCTGACTCCAAATATGTACTTGACTCTATTGAGAAACGATGGGTTTTTACTTGGGCAAAAGATCCAAAATTTAAAAACAAAAAAAATCCTGACCTATGGTTGCGCTTTTTGAAAGTTTATGACAAGCATACTATAAAAACAATTTGGGTAAAAGGACACGCAGGAAATATCAATAACGAACGTTGCGATAGATTAGCCGTTGAAGCAAGTTTACGTCCTAATTTACCTGCAGACAAAGGCTATTTGCTGCAAAATAATATCTAAGATGACACTTCCTCTACTTTTGCCCCAAAACTTCACCGAGTACGAGTTGATAGACTCTGGAAACTTTGAAAAACTTGAACGCTTTGGTCGCTATACAACACGCCGTCCAGAACCCAAAGCAGTATGGCTACCCTCTTTATCCGAAAGTGAATGGCGTAAACTTGCACACGCTACCTTTCGACATGAAAAAGGAGAACATAGTCATCCCGATGAACGCGGAACCTGGCACAAAAAAGCAGAAATGCCCGATCGTTGGTTAATACCTTATCAATACAATGGACTTAATATTTCATTACGTCTTGCATTGACCTCCTTCAAACACGTTGGAATTTTCCCAGAACAAGCAGCAAATTGGGATTTTATTTATTCACAATGCAAAAAAATTCATCGTAAAGAAAAAAAAGTCCTTAATCTATTCGCGTACACTGGAGGAGCCTCCTTAGCGGCTCGAGCTGCAGGAGCAGATGTTACGCATCTTGATTCCATAAAGCAAACAGTAACTTGGGCAAATGAAAACATGAAACACAGCCATTTAGAGGGTATTCGATGGCTGGTTGATGATGCCCTCAAATATGTACAACGACAAGTACGTAGAGGCACAAAATTTAGTGGCATCATTCTTGACCCTCCTGCCTACGGACGTGGACCCGATGGAGAACGCTGGCTATTAAGTAGTGGAATCTTAGAACTTTTACAAGGCGTAGAATGTATGCTTGAAAAAAATGATGCCTTTATCGTCTTAAATCTCTATGCAATGGGATTTTCTGCGGTGGTAAGCCATACATTAACACAATCTATTTTTGGCAAGACTAAAAGTTTACAAAGTGGAGAATTAGTCCTCAAAGACCGTTTTGGAAAACAACTTCCATTAAGTGTATTTTCACAGTTAATACGATGAGATTTTGTCAAAACACAAATAAATATTACCTTTGCCAGCCTTGTTCAAACAAGATTAGAATGACTCCGTAGCTCAGTTGGTAGAGCAAATGACTCTTAATCATTGGGTCGAGAGTTCGACTCTCTCCGGGGTCACAAAAAAAAGGAATCCCTTAACTGTAAAAGTCTAAGGGATTCTTTTTTTTGTTTTTTATCGTTTTAGAAAGTCTATGATTATTTATCTCTCAGCTCTCTTTTTCGATAAAAACTTCGGTTTTCTTTGACACTATATTGGGGACAAAAGATTTATCATGATACAAAAATGTTATCTTTGTGCGCTTTAAATTTATACATATCTAAAATAAACTAATTCGTATGGCAACAACTGCAGATTTTCGCAATGGTTTGTGTATTTTATACAATACTAAACCGTGTTCT
>JBOFDL010000068.1:0-4600 GCA_051646985.1 Bacteroidales bacterium
AGCGTGATGAGAATCAATTGCACGCTGCGGTGGTCGAGATTATTATCATGAAAGATGCCGAGGTAAAATACTCTACCGTGCAAAACTGGTACCCAGGAGATAAGGAGGGCAAAGGTGGCATCTTCAACTTTGTAACCAAGCGAGGCATTTGCAAGGGCGAAAACGCCAAACTATCATGGGCACAGGTTGAAACAGGCTCTGCCATTACATGGAAATACCCCAGCACCATACTCAAGGGCGACAACTCATCATCAGAGTTTTACTCGGTAGCCGTTACCAACCACTTTCAGCAAGCTGACACAGGAACCAAGATGGTGCATATTGGCAAAAACACCCGTAGCCGTATTGTAAGCAAGGGAATTTCAGCAGGAAAAAGTCAAAACGCCTATCGTGGATTGGTGCGTGTGGTGCAGGGTGCTGAAAATGCTCGCAACTTTTCGCAATGCGACAGTTTACTTTTGGGCGATAAATGCGGAGCGCACACCTTTCCCTATGTTAAAGTAAACAATCCATCGGCAACCATAGAGCATGAGGCAACGACCTCAAAAATTAGTGATGACCAAATTTTTTATTGTAATCAACGAGGTATAAGCACTGAAGATGCCGTAGGCTTAATTGTTAATGGATACGCCAAAGAGGTACTCAACCAATTGCCTATGGAGTTTGCTGTTGAGGCACAAAAACTCCTACAAATTACCCTTGAGGGAAGTGTGGGCTAAGGGTTAGAGTTGATTATTTTCCTAATCGGCTCAAATGAAACAAAAACTCCAATCCTCCTGCTTGCATATTTTTGGCAACAATGCTGCCTTTATGATAAATTACGGCATTCTTTACAATGGCAAGTCCTAAGCCAGTGCCCCCAAGTTTTCGACTACGTCCATTATCTACTCGATAGAAGCGTTCAAAAATTCGGTTAAGATGCCCTTCTGCAATGCCAATTCCTGTGTCAGAATAAGAGAAATAATAATAGTTTTCGTCTGTTCGATAACAGGAAATGTGAATGTGAACTCCATTGCCTGCGTACTCCATACTGTTATCAATCAAATTGCGAAATATGGAATATAATAAGGATTCATTGCCATAAATTTCCACATTCGAATCAATATTTAATTGGACTTTAATTTTCTTTTCATCAAGTTGGCCAATGAGTTCGTGGACTACTCGCTCTGTTAATTGACTGAGATTTACAAATTTTTTATCAAATACTTGTGCTGCCTCGTCTAAACGATTGAGTTGAGAGATGTCTCTTAGCAAATCTGCAAGACGTGTTGTTTGTGTATAGCAACGATTAATAAATTGGTGTTTTTTATCAATATCTAAGTTGGGTGTATTGATAATGGTTTCTAAATAGCCTTGAATACTACATACGGGGGTTTTTAATTCGTGGGCGATATTTTGAGTTAGTTGGCGTTTAATACGATTTTCTTCTTCTTGTTTTGTGCTATCGCGCATGACAATTTCAAAACTATTGTCTTGAAAAACTATACAATTTATTCGAAATACAGTTCCATTTTTTTCAAGAATACTACTTTTTTGGACTCTTAAATTTTCCGCAGTAATTATTCGTTTTTGTTGTTCTGTGATAAAAGAGGATAGTTTGAAAAATTCGGGGATTTTTAAAATATCTTCAAGTTGTACGATGGGGCTATCTGCAAGAATATTTGCATATTGAATAAATAGTTTATTTGAGATGAGTTCCTTTTTTTTGTCCGAAAAAATAGCGATTCCATCGTTGCTTAATTGAATATGCTCTAGTAATTTATCATGTTCATTTCTTAGAGTATTATTTGCCACGTTGAGTTTTCGATAAACATCAACAATGATTTTTGAGATGGCAAATAAATCATTTTCAGGGAATAATTCTCGTGCATCTACTGCTTGTAAGCTTTGGGCTCGTAGTGCAAAGTTGCGTAATAATGCAATGCTTTTTCCAAGTTTACGAGCAAAGATATAGAGGAGCGATGTGGCGAGTATTAAAATCAATAGAACGATCCAAATAAATCCTTGTTTTACGCTCAAAAAGTTGAGGGTAGCCTCATACGGCAATGCTGCACGAATGAGGTAGTTTGGGAATCGTTTTGCGACATAAAACACGCGTTTTTTCATGGTACTCGAAGAGCGTATAGCGTAGGCGGTTGATTGCGCTGAAAGTTGCTTTATCTCGGGACGAGTATAATGATTCAGGAGGGTGTCAAATCGTAGGGTTGCGTTGTCATATAATACGTTTCCTGTTAAATCCAAGATGGTAATGCGGAGGTCTTGATGCGGGGTGTATTGTAAAAAGTTTTCGATGACTTTATAATCAAGGCTATCTATACCCATTCGTTGGGATAATTCATCGGATTGTGAGAGTAGAAGGGTGTTGAGTGCGTCAATTCGTAATCCTCGTTCGTGCTGATAAATGTAGGCTGCAAATGCAAGCATTATCCCAATTATCAAGGCATAGGTTACAATAAAGAGTTGACGATGAAAGGGCTGAAATCGCATAAAAAACGACAAAATAGGGTGTAAGTTAGGATTTATAAGATTTATTCAAATCCATAGCCATAACCTGTTCGTGTGATTATATGCTTTCCGTATATGCCTAGTTTTTTGCGAAGGCGTGTTATATTGACATCTACGGTTCGGTCAATTACATAAACATCGGCTTCCCATACGCGGGATAAAATATCTTCGCGTGAAAAGATTTTCCCTTTATGGCTCAATAGGAGTTTTAGGATTTCAAATTCTTTTTTAGTGAATTCAATTTCGGTTTCGGAGATAAAGACTTTTTTAGCTTCTGTATCAAGGCGTAAGTTTTCAAACTGTAAATCTTCGGATTTAAGGCTATTGCTTTGTGTTTGTTGGGTGCTTCGTTTAAGGACGGCTTTTACGCGTGCTACGACTTGGCGCACTGAGAAGGGTTTAGATATGTAATCATCTGCGCCTAAGCTAAAGCCTGTAATGATATCATTTTCGGTATCCTTGGCGGTAAGAAAGATGATTGGTATATGTTCGCTAGATTTTTGTTTTCGGAGGGTATCTGCAAGTTTAAAGCCCGAAATTTCGCCCATCATAACATCTAGCAAAAGTAAGTCATATACGGCGAGGTCTTTTTGTAAGACCTCTTCGGAGGAGTAGGCAACCTCTACATGGTAGCCTTCATTAGAGAGGTTAAATTGGAGAATTTCGCAAATATCCTCTTCATCATCAACGACTAATATACGATAGGGGTTCATAGGGTTTTTTTAGGGGGATTGCTATTTTTTTTACTCGCTTTCAAATAAAACACAAGGGCTTTATCGCATTACACTCAAGGTTTCATCATCATAAGTATCTACGTTAAAGGCATCAACTACTTGTTTAGACTGCGTATTAAAAACCACGATGTTTAATCCTCTACGATTTAAAGAATAATCTTGATTTCCAATAACAATATGACTTTGTATCTGTAAAGATTCTGGTGCTTCAAACCATCCCGAAGAGGTTATATAAATAGATGTTCCCTCAATACGCAGTCGCTTATGAAGGGCTCTACCATACTCTGCTTTTTCACAATAGATTGTGTCTTTTGAAAAAACTGCCAGATAAGACCCTCGATTTTTTCCTTCCAAATTTTCTTTTAATCCCACATTGCTTAATGTAGGATAAATTTTTCCAAAATAGTTACTTCCCTCATCAAGGCATGAAATTAAAATTAGATTATGCTTATCCTTTAGAGCATTTTCTAGATAAGCAGGCAGGCTTTTATTAAGGGTATCTATACTGCTGCTATTTTGAATTGTGCCCTTTTTGGGGTAGTATGCATCAGCATTATTGATTCTATAAGGTGCTATCTTATCAAGAATTTCTTGAATCTCTTGACTATTGATTTCAATTTTCTTGGATTTACGAATACTGTATTTTCGTTCATTATCTCTAATCCACTCAAGATGTATATACTTTCCCTTTGTAACAAATAAACGTATATAACTTTCATAGTAATTGTATTCTTCATCAAGATTATAGATTATCTTTTGGTCAATAATTTTGAGCTCATTATTAAGAAATAAAAACAGGCTACTATCTTTTGTTGTTATCGATGCTATATTTTGGGTAAAAAGTGATACTCCATTTAAGCTACAATGTAAAAGATTGTTTTTTTCGATTTCAAAACACAGATTTCCACTTAGGGTGTTTTTACGAGCAATGGCATTTCCATTTAATGCAGATAGTTGTTTTATGTTCTTTTTAAGATAGCTATTCTTATCCTCTGCAATAAAGTCTGAAAGAAACTGCATATTATGTTTTACCCCTGCACCCGATAATATGTTTTTGGCAATGTCGATTTGATAAAAATTGCTGGTATCAATGGATAAACTCTCCTTTTTGGCATTGGTCATAAACCATAGTTTACGAGGCTCATCAGGGCAATTAATTAACTCTAACCCCCTCATAAAGGTATGGTCGGGAAAGATATATACCACCGTATTTTTCAGAATATCTTCTTGTTCAAGAAATCTCAAAAAATCAGCTACCAACCAATCTGTTGAGTGTATTGCTGTAGCTAAAGTATTCTCTTGTTCTTCTACATATTCTAACATCTCACTATCTACTACTCCTTGAGGAAAATGAGTTTGCA
>JBOFDL010000069.1:0-8292 GCA_051646985.1 Bacteroidales bacterium
ATGAAGTGCAAATACACAAAAAAAGTGTAAGGCATTTTTTTTTAAGAGAGTTCATGTTGTTGATAAACCTTCACCCATTCTGCCTCAAGAATGGCATTAGTTTGGCTTTTTAGTGGTTTATGGGTTACTCCAGAAGATAAAGCGACGTACATTGATTCGTTAATAAGATTTGGAGCGGTAAATAATTTTCGACCATTGATTGCCCATTCAATTTTATCCTTATTCCATTCCACACTGAGGATATAATAAGATTTCTGGCGCAATAAGCCTCTATTCCAAAGACTAACGTGGCGTATAGCCTTACTTGTGCGATCCTTGGGTGATGCGAACTCACTTAATTCTAATTTTTCTCCAATTCGTAACATATTAACGTGAGGAAGTTTCCGCCCTGCACCTAGCCAAAATGCATGATAAACTCCTTTTGGTGGAAGAGTAAAGCGAAATTTTATTTCCACTTTGCCATATTGTATCATCAATGCCTTTCCTGTGTTGACAATACTAGTAGTATAGTCTCGCTCAATAGGAGTAAAGCCTATTAAGTCACTAAAGCCTAATCCTGTAATTTGCTCCTTGCGAGTGTGTATTTTTAATGTTTGGTCACTAACTTCAATATTGTCTTCTGTGAATACATGCAACTCATTTGCAGGGGAGTAGTTCGCGTTAAATTCAACTCCCTGTACACACCAACGAGAATGCCACTTTTCTTTATCCAATTCTGCTCCAGTGAAATCATCAGAAAACCTTAACGCCCAATTTGAAAAATGATGAAAGGTGTAGGCTTTTCGTTGCAATCGAAAGAACTCCCGAAGTTCTTTCGATTGACGTAAGGATTTTACTTTTTTACTTAATTCTTTTTTCTCTTTTTTTGACAACCCACTTTCAGTACGCGACACTGCCAATTGTTGTGATAGTTGTAACCACAGATGCATAGAGTCCGTTTTTTTTAATTCCTCATATCTCAGATAATTTTTTTGTGAAAGTGTAATTTGTCGCTCATAGGCAGAAGTCTTTGGCAGTTTGCCAAAACGCCAAAATTTAAAAAAAGAAAAAAAAGATAGCATACTTAAGGATCTATAGCAATTTATGTGTAAAATCAATCCTTCTTGAAGAAGGAGTGCGTGTGAGTGATGATTACCCTATGAGTTTAAATCCCTTTCCTCGCACATTGATAATTTGGATTGTAGGATCTTCTTTTAAAAACTTTCGTAACTTTGTAATATATACATCCATACTTCGAGCATTAAAATAAGTATCATCATTCCAAATTGTTTTTAACGCGAAGTTACGGTCAAGCACTGCATTTCGATTGATACATAGTTGACGTAGTAACTCCGACTCTTTTGCTGTGAGTTTTTGCTCATCAAAACCTTCTTTTTGCAAGGTTTGTTTAGTCGAGTTAAAGGCATAGATTCCAATCTGGAATGTGTCTTGGTTTTGCGTGGAATTTTCTCCTCGCGTACGTCGCAAAATGGCTTCTACTCGAAATAATAGTTCCTCTATGCTGAAAGGTTTTATCATATAGTCATCTGCTCCAGCAGCAAAACCCTCTAATACATCTTCTTTGACGGACTTTGCCGTAAGAAAGAGAATGGGGGCGGTGACGCTAAGCATTCGAATTTCCTTCGCGAGGGTAAATCCATCTTTAACGGGCATCATTACGTCCAAAATGCAAATGTCATATCGAGCTTTTTGGAAGCCGACAAAAGCTTTTTCTCCATTGTTAAATAAGTCTATTTGATAGCCTTTTACTTGTAGATATTCCCTAAGAAGCATTCCTAGATTTTCATCGTCTTCAGCCAAAAGGATGCGCGCCTTACTGTTAGTAGTTTCCATAAGTTAAGTTAAAAACATGTTTTGATTAAGTTTTTGAAGAGAGTATTATGTCTCCTTCATATTTATACTATCATACAAATATATGCATTATATTTCTTTTTGTCGTCATTTTTCTTTCTTTTTTCTGTCTCTCTATTCATAATTTTTTCTGATTTTGCAATTAGGAGGCATGAATGCGGGAGTTTTTTTTGCGCAACATTGCCGGGGTTTTAAATAAAATTACTACCTTTGCTACGTTTTTTTTAGAATGTTGATATTATAGATAATTTTGATTTTTATGTCATCTACACTCAAGTTGTCTCAAGGACTGAGCATTCGCCTGAAAGGGGGGGCTGAAAAAGTGTTTTTTAAGAGCGCAACTCCTGCAACTTATGCTCTGAAGCCTTCCGATTTTCATGGGCTTACGCCAAAATTATTGCTAAGAGAGGGCGATATACTAAAAGTAGGCACTCCTGTTTTTTGTGATAAATATAATCCTGAAGTTTTGTTTGTCTCTCCTGTTAGTGGTACATTACAGGAGATTAAACGAGGCGATCGTCGAAAAATTCTAGAGATAATCATTGCGCCTAATTCAGAGGAAGGGCAAGTCGAGCAGCATGATGTCTTAGATGTTTTTGAGTCCTCTCGAGAGCAAGTTGTAAGTTTGATGCTTAAAGCCGGCGCTTGGCCATTTTTGGTGCAACGTCCTTATGGTATAATTGCAAATCCACATATAAAACCTAGTGCGATCTTTATTTCTGGGTTTAATACAGCTCCTCTTGCCCCAGATTGTGATTTTTTAGTAAATGGAGAGAGTCTTGTTTTTCAGAAAGGAATTGATGTTTTGAGTGTATTATCTGGCGGAAATGTGCATTTGTCTTTATGTGCAGATTATCCTGCGAATGCAACTTTCGAAAAAGCAAAAAATATTCATATTCATCGAATAAAAGGAGTGCATCCAGCCGGCAATGTTGGGGTGCAAATTCATCACATTTCGCCTATTGGAAAAGGAGATGTAGTTTGGACAATATCCCCTCAACATGTTATTGCACTTGGACGCCTATTTTCAGTAGGGGTGTATGATGTGTCTAAGGTAGTCGCTTTGGTTGGTTCAGAAGTTAAAAAACCTCGATATTATAGAACTATTGCAGGTGCATCATTAAGTGTCTTGTCAGAGCATTTGCAGCATCAAAATCCATCCTCAATGCGTATTATCAGCGGAGATGTTTTAACTGGGACAAATGTTGGTAGTAGTGGGCATTTAGGATTTTATGATGATCAAGTGACTGTTATTCCTGAAGGGAACTATCAAGAGTTATTGGGATGGATCATGCCTCGTCTCGCAAAATTTAGTGTTTCTAAAACCTATTTTTCTTGGCTTTTTCCTAATAAAAGATATGCATTGGATACTAATCTTAATGGAGGAGAACGAGCATTTGTATTTACGGGGCAGTATGAAAAAGTTCTCCCGATGAGTGTTTTTCCAGTATATTTACTTAAAGCGATTCTTGCAAAAGATATTGAAAAAATGGAGCAACTTGGCATTTATGATGTTATAGAGGAAGACCTTGCCTTGTGTGAGTTTGTATGCACATCCAAAGTGCCCGTACAAAAAATTTTGAGAGATGGTATTAATCTTATGATTAAAGAAATGTAGTTCTGTGTATTTTATTACATATGTAACTTAACAAACAGACGAAAATTTATAAACTATGAAAGCCCTGCAAAGTTTTTTAGACAATATAAGACCTAATTTTCAAAAAGGAGGAAGGTGGCATTTTTTACACTCTACATTTGATGCTTTTGAGACATTCTTGTTTGTTCCAAATCAAGTAACATTAGGAGGATGTCATATTCGTGATGCTATTGATATGAAACGGGCTATGATAACGGTTGTTATTGCTCTAATGCCCGCCTTGTGTTTTGGCATTTGGAATGTGGGGTATCAGCATTTTTTGTCTATTGGACAAGAAGTTTCTTTTGGACAACTTGTGCTGTTTGGATTAAAAAAAATCTTGCCAATTATTGCAGTCTCTTACGTTGTTGGTTTAGGCATTGAATTTGCAGTCGCGCAAATTCGTTGCCATGAGGTAAATGAAGGCTTTTTGGTCTCAGGAATGCTTATCCCAATGGTTATGCCAGCAGATGTTCCATTATGGATGGTGGCTTTGGCTACCGCATTTGCAGTCATTATAGGAAAGGAGGTTTTTGGCGGCACAGGTATGAATTTTTTCAATCCCGCTTTACTGGCGCGAGCATTTGTGTTTTTTTCATACCCTTCATTTATTTCAGGAGATCAAATTTGGATTTCTGAATTTACTCAAGGGAGTAATGTTGTAGATGGATTTTCGGGAGCAACTCCTTTGGCTAAAGTTGCATTAGGAGAGTTGCCATTTTCGACAATTCAAATTCAGCAAATGTTTTTTGGGATTATTCCGGGGTCTATTGGAGAGACATCAACTTTTGCAATCCTTTTTGGGGCAGCAATACTTATTTTTACAGGTATAGCTAGTTGGCGTATTATGCTGTCTGTTGCATTAGGAGGTTTACTGATGGGAGGATTATTTAATTTGCTTGGATCCTCTCCGTATATGCAGATGCCTGCTTACCAACACCTACTTCTTGGCGGATTTGCTTTTGGAGCAGTATTCATGGCAACAGATCCTGTTACTGCAGCTCAAACCAATCGAGGAAAGTGGGTTTATGGCTTTATGATTGGAGGGATAACAGTACTTATTCGAGTTCTCAATCCTGCCTACCCTGAAGGAATGATGCTCGCAATTTTATTTATGAATGCATTTGCGCCTTTAATTGATTATTACGTTGTACAGGCAAATATAAGGCAACGCTTAAAGAAAAAGATGTTATCTGAAAACGCAAAAAAATAATTATATATACCTTTTATTTATGAATAAAGAGAGTAATAAATATATCTTCCTATACTCTGTAGTGTTGGTTTTTGTCGTATCAATAGTTCTTTCATTAGCGGTTATTCTGTTGAAGCCTTTTCAACAAAAAAATGCAGAGATTGAAAAAAAATATAATATTCTTTGCGCAGTTCAAAAGGCAAAAGATGCAAAAACTTCAAAGAATAAGGTAGTCTATATTGAAAAAGAATACTCTAAGTATATTAGAGAAAATTTTATATTAAATTCTTTAGGCGAGCGTATTGATGCGGATGCTTTTTTAGTTGATTTGTCAGTAGAGTCCGCAAAGTCAGTAACAGAGCGTCAATTTCCTGTTTTTATTTGCACTGAAGATGATAGTTCTCGAAAAATTATTATTCCCTTACGAGGCTCTGGATTATGGGGGGCTATTTGGGGGTATATTGCTTTGCAGCAGGACTATAACACTATCTGTGGAGTTGTATTTGACCATAAAAGTGAAACGCCTGGTTTGGGTGCAGAAATTGCGACAAAACACTTTCAAGACCAATTTATAGGCAAACAATTGTTTAATGGAGAGAATTTTGTGTCAATAAAACTACTGAAGGGAGGATCAAAGCGACGTTCTCTTAATGAGGTTGATGCTATTTCTGGTGGAACGATTACAGGACAAGGATTAGAATTAATGCTTGAAAGCGTTTTAAAAAATTATCTTTTGTTTTTTAGACAACAACAAACAGCACAACTTTTATTAGAGCAATCTATTGAGAAAAAAGATCAAGAAAAACTCCTGCAATATAAGGAAACAACACTTGTTAACCCAAATAAGTCGTCGGTACATGTGAAAGAACATGTGTCACAAGCAGAAATTGATCTAGAACAAAATAAATTAACTGAGGAGGTTCTTGTAGAAGTAGAACCTTCTCTCTTCTAGGTCTAGTAGTAAGTTAATTTAAATTCTTTATAATGAAAAAAGAGTCGTTATTATCAACAAAATACTTAAAGTTAATTACTGTCCCTATAGGACGAAGTAATCCTGTTACTGTATTAGTGCTTGGGATTTGTTCCGCACTTGCTGTTACAGTGAAATTACAACCTGCAGTTGTTATGGCATTATCTGTAATGGTTGTTCTGGCTGCATCTAATGTGTTGGTTTCTTTACTACGCAATACTATTCCTAGTCGTATTCGTATTATTGTCCAACTAGTAGTTGTAGCATCACTTGTAATTCTTGTAGATCAAGTTTTGAGAGCATTTGCCTATGATGTAAGTAAACAACTGTCCGTATTTGTGGGTCTTATTATTACTAACTGCATTGTTATGGGGCGTTTGGAGGCATTTGCTTTGGCAAATAAGCCGTGGGATTCTTTTTTAGACGGTCTAGGCAATGGTTTGGGATATGGTGTAATTTTGATAGTCGTAGGTTTTTTTCGTGAACTTTTAGGTTCTGGGAGTCTTTGGGGATATCGCGTCATTCCAGAGAGTATTTATATTGAGAACGGTGGCTATTACTCTAATAATGGGCTTATTATTTTGCCTCCTATGGCTCTTATCTTGGTGGGAATTATTATTTGGATTCAGCGTAGTCGCAATAAAACTCTTATTGAAAAATAGAGTTGTTTTATCAATGTTTGTTTTATTTTAATATGGAAAACGTACTAAATATTTTTATTAAGTCAATCTTCATTGACAATATGATTTTTGCATATTTTTTTGGGATGTGTTCTTATTTGGCTGTTTCAAAAAATGTAAAAACTTCCATGGGATTAGGCCTTGCAGTTGTATTTGTGCTTGTTATTACAGTTCCCATAAATTACTTACTCAATAAATTTGTACTTGCTAGTGGGGCACTTATTTGGCTAACTCCCGATTTAAAGGATGTTGATTTAAGTTTCTTAAGTTTTATTGTTTTTATTGCTGTTATCGCAGCATTAGTCCAAATTGTAGAAATGGTGGTTGAGCGATTTGCACCTTCTTTGTATGCTTCTTTGGGGATCTTTTTGCCATTAATTGCGGTAAACTGTGCTATACTTGGAGGCTCTCTCTTTATGCAAGAGAGAGGCTATAACTCATTGCTAGAGGCGACTTCTTTTGGCATTGGCTCTGGAATTGGATGGCTCTTAGCAATTGTAGGTATTGCTGCTATTCGAGAAAAACTCTCTTACTCAAATGTCCCCACTCCTCTTAAAGGATTAGGGATTACATTTATTATTACTGGCTTAATGGGAATTGCCTTTATGGCCTTTATGGGGATTAAATTGTAAATCTTTACACAAAAAGAAAAAAATGATATTACTAACAAGTTTTATGATAACAACTGCAGCACTTGCAGTCTTTTTAATTATTGTTTTACTATTGGTCTCGTTACTCCTTTTTGCAAAAAAAACGCTTGTTTCGCAAGGGAATGTGGATGTTGATATTAACAATGGGAAACGGAAAATGACAGTTCTATCTGGTAGTTCATTGTTAAATACATTGTCTTCTAATGGAGTCTTCTTGCCTTCTGCTTGTGGCGGAGGTGGAACTTGTGGTATGTGTAAATGTCAAGTTTTCGAAGGAGGAGGCACAATTTTGCCAACAGAGGTTAGTTTTTTTACTCGTAGACAGCAGCAAGAAAATTGGCGGCTAGGTTGTCAAGTTAAGATTCGGGAGAATATGAAACTTCAAGTGCATGAGGAGATTTTAGGAATTAAAAAATGGGATTGTGAAGTAGTTAGTAATAAAAATGTTGCAACGTTCATAAAAGAGTTTGTTGTTAAGTTGCCTGAAGGAGAAAATTTAAATTTTAAATCAGGTGGTTATATTCAAATTGACATTCCTAGATGTGAAGTGGATTTTCGTAAGGATATTGATATAGAGAAGGCTTTTCGAGAGGATTGGGATAGTATGAACCTTTGGAGTTTGAGAATGAAAAATTCAGACCCTACTTTCCGAGCCTATTCTATGGCAAATCATCCTGCAGAGGGAAATATTGTGATGCTTAATATTCGAATTGCCACTCCACCTTGGGATAGAGATAAGAACTGTTTTGTAAATGTTAATCCTGGTGTTTGTTCTTCGTATATTTTTTCTAGAAAACCAGGAGATAAGGTTACTATATCAGGTCCTTATGGAGAGTTCTTCTTGCGAGAAACTCAGAATGAAATGATGTTTATTGGAGGTGGTGCAGGTATGGCTCCTATGCGCTCTCATATTTTTAATTTATTTCATACAATAAAAACAGGCAGAAAAGTCACATTTTGGTACGGAGCAAGATCCTTGAAGGAGGTTTTTTATGAGGAACAATTTAGAGCGATAGAGAGAAAATTCTCGAATTTTAAATTTACAATAGCTCTTTCAGAGCCAAAGTTAGAGGATAATTGGTCTGGAGCAACAGGCTTTATTCATCAAGTTATAGAAAATGAATACTTAAAAAAACATGATGCTCCAGAGGATATTGAATATTATTTATGTGGCCCCCCTATGATGAATAGTGCGGTAACAGATATGCTTTATAATTTAGGAGTACCTGATGAAATGGTCATGTTTGATGATTTTGGAGGATAGTATTGTGTTAAATAAAACGCTAATGTTTGATCTATGGCGTTTTATTTTT
>JBOFDL010000070.1:0-2884 GCA_051646985.1 Bacteroidales bacterium
AAAAGTTGAAGCCGTAAAAGAGGTTGATAAAAAATAAAACTCGATTTTTAGAGTATTTATTGAAGTGAAGCAAAGGCTGTTCTCTAATAATTTGAGCAGCCTTTGCTTTTTTTAGCAATATAAAATGCCATTTTCTCAAGTTTTTATAAAAGAAATAGAAAAACTTTTGGGTAAAGAAACAGATGATTTTTTTACCTCTTTAGCAGTATCTTTCCTTACAAGTGTTCGTTTCAATAAAGGAAAGCGAATGAATTTACACCAATTACCATTGAGCGGAAATGTGCCTTGGTGTGATAGTGGATTTTACCTTGAAGAACGCCCTAGATTTACCCTTGACCCACTATTGCATGCAGGTTGCTATTATGTTCAAGAAGCATCATCAATGTTTCTTGCAGAGATAGTGCAGCAGTTGTTTGGAGAGGAGCATAATCCCATTAATGCGCTTGATCTATGTGCTGCTCCAGGAGGAAAAACTACATTGTTGGCGGACTATCTGCCACAAAATAGTTGTTTAGTGGCCAATGAAGTTATTCGTAGTAGAGCTCATATTTTAGTTGAAAACATTAGCAAGTGGGGAAATCCAAATCTTATTGTATGCAATAATGACCCTAAAGATTTTGGAAAATTAGCTTCAGTTTTTGATATTATCTTTGTTGATGCACCCTGTTCAGGAGAGGGAATGTTTCGAAAAAATCCAGAAGCGTATCAAGAATGGAGTCCAGCCAATGTTCAATTGTGTGCAGAGCGTCAACGGCGAATTTTGAGCCATGCATGGAACTCTTTAAAACCTAATGGTTATCTTGTTTATAGCACTTGTACCTTTAATACAAAAGAAAATGAAGAAAATGTACAATGGATGCTTGAGGAGTGGGCAGCAGAGAGCGTCGCGATTCGCTTTGATAAGTCGTGGGGAATTCGCCCTTCAAAAAGTTTGCCCTATTTTGAGAGTACATCATTAAATGCCTATCATTTTTTTCCACATCAAGTAAATGGAGAAGGTTTTTTTGTAGCGGTTTTACAGAAAAAAGAAGATAGAGTTATTCCTTCAAAGTATTCCTCAAAAAATAAAAGAGAAAATTTGAAGAAAAATGTATTAGCAGAGGCATATAAATTGATGAAACGAGCAGATGAATTTTTTTATTTACAAGAAAACGCTATTATTTCGGCTCTTCCACATCAACATATTGAGATGTATAATCTTCTTTCCAAGTATTTAAATATTGTACAGGCAGGAGTGCTTATTGCTCAATTAAAGGGGAAGGATATTTTACCTCACCACAATTTAGCCCTATCTACAGTATCTAAATTAGACGCATTTATGAGCGTAAATGTTGACTTACAAACAGCTCAACGATTTTTAAGACGAGAGACTATTGAATTAGATGGTCTGCAAAAAGGGATTTATTTACTAAGGTATCAATCTCAAGCCCTAGGATTTATAAAACATCTAGGAATGCGTTGTAATAATCTTTACCCTAATGAATGGCGCATTCGTATGCAATTATAATCTTTAATTTGTATATTTCTTCTACTTGTGGTTCTTGACTTAAATTAGCTTTTTATTGGCGAGGGATTATGAATTTAAGACTATCTTTAAAATCCTTTAATAAAGAGGACTTATTGTTTAATTTAAATCTATTTTATTATGAAACATCTCAAAAGACATTTTATTTTATGTGCCTTATTTATGTTGTCGATAATGGCTTACGCAGGTTCTACTCCTTTACAAGAGGGAGATAAAGCAAAAATGTTTTCCCTTAAAAATGCAAAAGGGGAAACTGTAAATCTTGCAGATTTATTAAAGCAAGGACCTGTTGTGCTTACATGGTATCGAGGAGGTTGGTGTCCTTATTGCAATGTTGCCTTGAAATCACTAAGTAGCCAAATTGATGAATTTAAAAAACTAGGAGCAACCTTGGTGGCAATTAGTCCAGAAATTCCAGATAGTTCTTTATCTACCAAAGACAAGAATGATTTGCAATTTGAAGTGCTTTCAGATGCAGGGAATAAGGTTGCAAAAACCTATGGAATTGTATTTAAACTAGATGCAGAAACGGAAAAACGCTACGAAGACTCATTTGGCTTAAGTAATTACAACGCTTCTACTTCAGGAGAATTACCCATTCCTGCAACCTATGTGATTAATCAAAACGGAGATATAGAATACGCTTATGTTAATTCTGATTATCGTCGTAGAGTTCAACCAACAACAGTTATTAATAAATTAAAGGAGATAAAAATGAAGTCGAATGAAAACAAATTAGTTGTAGTTTGGACAAGCGATGACCCGATGGTAGCAGAAAGAGTCGCATTAATGTATCCTCACGCAGCAAAAAAAAGCAAATGGTTTGATGAAGTTACCCTTGTTATTTGGGGACCCTCAGCAGGTATGATTGCAACAAATAAAGAAGTGCAAGCAAAGGTGCAAGCAATGATGAATGACGGCGTAATTGTAAAAGCCTGTCTTGCCTGTGCCGAGGCATATGGAGTAACTAATGAACTTAAAAAGCTTAACTATGAAGTTATACTTATGGGTACACCATTAACCGATTATCTCAAAAAAGGCTATAAAGTACTTACATTCTAAAATGTTATAGACGCTCGCCTTATTCAAAATAGAAACGCACAATTGTATTACAATTGTGCGTTTTTTATTTGAAAAGCACTCCTTATATTGACTTATATACCATAGCGCACTCCTTTGCAATAGCCGCAAACTCCTCTCTAAAGACTTTGGGCGACAAAACCTCTACTTCTGTTCCGTGTGTAAGCAGTTCTTGACGAAAATCGTATGTCGGCTGAAGATAGTACTCAAATATTGAATAATCCTCCGTTTGTTCTATCAAGGTTTGAGAGTGATGTAAAGGAAGATCCAAAAAGTATT
>JBOFDL010000071.1:0-10860 GCA_051646985.1 Bacteroidales bacterium
CATCAAATGGGTTAATCGTATTTTTGGTGGTAACCTTAGTTTCGAGAGCCCGAAACGATGTAGTTCCAACTGCACATACTTTACGTCTAGCCTCTTTAGCCGCATTCACGATTTTAGCAGCTTCTTCTAGAATAATGACCTGTTCAGAATCTGTTTTATGTTTTGTCAAATCCTCAACATCAATTGTTCGAAAAGATCCTAAGCCAAGATGCAATGTTATTTCTGCGAGATTAACCCCTTTTATCTCTAATCGCTTCATCAGTTCTCGACTAAAGTGTAATCCTGCAAATGGCGCAGCAACTGCTCCTTCATGCTTTGCATAAATTGTTTGATAGCGTTCTGCATCTTCTGGACACACAGTTTCTCTTATCCATCTAGGAATTGGAGTTTCGCCTAATTTATAAAGTAGTTTTTTGAATTTTTCATGTTCTCCATCAAATAAAAAACGTAATGTTCGTCCGCGAGAAGTTGTATTGTCAATAACCTCTGCAACTAAGTCATCATCTCCAAAATAGAGTTTATTTCCGATTCGAATTTTACGAGCAGGTTCAACCAAAACATCCCATAAACGTTGTTCGCGATTAATTTCTCGAAGTAAAAATATTTCAATTTGCGCTCCTGTTTTTTCTTTATTCCCATAAAGTCTAGCAGGAAAAACTTTTGTGTTATTAAACACCATCGCATCGCCATCATCAAAATAATGCAACACATCTCTAAAAATTTTATGCTCGATTGTTCCAGTTGCTCTGTCAAGTACTAATAATCGCGACTCATCTCGACTAGGTGTAGGATTTTGAGCAATTAGTTCTGTGGGGAGTGTAAATTTGTACTGCGAAAGTTTCATCGTTTTATATAATAATATAATTTGAATAGAGTCAAAATTGCGTTGCTTGCGCACAATCAATTCCTTTGTTATACGTAAGCATATGTATTTTGTTTCACTTTACTGTAATTTACCTTACTTAATTTCTAAAACAAAACACTTTATTTACCTTTGTAAAAAACGCAAAATTTATGCTTAATATTTTACATCAAGTACGAGAAGCCTCTCAGTCACTGCTTCTCCTCAATCATATAAACGTTGATGACATTTTACGGTCGCTTGCAAAGTGTATTTTAGAAAATGCTCATTTTTTGATTGCGGAAAATGCAAAAGATCTTTCAAAAATGGATAAAAAAGATCCAATATTTGATAGACTGCTACTGAATCAAGAGCGCATACACAATATTGCAAATGACATACAAAATGTAGCAAATATGAAATCTCCAATAGGGCTTGTTTTAGAAAAAAAAACTCGCCCTAATGGAATACGATTACGCAAATTAACCGTTCCATTTGGAGTAATTGGGGTTATTTATGAAGCGCGTCCTAATGTAACGTTTGATGTTTTTTCGTTATGCTTCAAAAGTGGTAATGCTTGCGTTCTCAAAGGAGGAAGTGATGCTCTTCACTCTAATATTGCGGCCATTAGTATTATCCATCAAGTATTAAAAAAACACAATGTTAATCCAATGATTGTACAACTTCTTCCCTCTTCACGCAGTGCCTCTGCAGAGTTGCTCAATGCTGTAGGATTAGTGGATTTAATAATTCCTCGTGGAAGTGCAAGCCTCATAAAATTTGTGCGAGAAAATGCAAAGATCCCTGTAATTGAAACAGGCACAGGCGTATGCCATGTGTATATTGATGAATTTGTGGATATCCAAAAAGCAAGAAAAATCGTAACAAACTCTAAGACTCGTAGAGTAAGTGTATGTAATGCTTTAGAGTGCTTAGTTGTACACAAGAATCAGCTACAAACACTGAAAGACATTTGCGCAGATTTAGCACAGAGAGGTGTAATACTATATGCCGATGAAAGGTCATTTGATGCACTGCAAAACAAATATCCTCAAGACTTGTTACACAAAGCAAGTAATGAGGATTTTGGCAAGGAGTTTATGGACTACAAACTAGCCGTAAAAACGGTTGAAGATATTGAGCATGCAATTAATTTTATCAATACACACAGCACAATGCATAGTGAATGCATCGTATCAGAAAATGAAAAGCATATTACTATTTTTCAAAATTTGATAGATGCAGCTTGTGTATATGCAAATGTTTCTACGGCCTTTACTGATGGCGCACAATTTGGGTTAGGTGCAGAAATTGGAATAAGCACTCAAAAAATGCACGCACGAGGGCCTATGGGCTTAGCAGAACTCTGTTCATATAAATGGCTAATAGAGGGAGATGGACAAATTAGAGACTAAAAGCACCTAATTAACATCATGTATTAAATCTTGATAATCTCCTCTACAGTTCACTACAGGGCCAGCATGTGAGCCTGGAGAGATTGCAAAATTAACACATCTCAAAGTTTTAATGCTCATTAGAGTACAAAAGGTTTCTGCTAAAAAGCAATATGCACCTGTTGTTCCCATTTGTTCCGTTAAGAGTTCATCATTTGTAAATTTTACTATAAGAGTGTCTCCAAGAAGACCTTGATATTCTATTTTGCAATCTATATCACGTTTATTCAGTTGATTTATCACATTAATGGGAGACAAGTCAATATCCAAAAGAGTATCACAAGCCAATCGTTCTTCTCGCAATATAGTATCGTATATTGTATGCCAATATAGCAGAGTGTCCCTTTTTTTTGTCTCTGTTTCAACTTTATCTTTAAGCATTACAACCGCATTGACTGTATCCTGTAAATTTTGATTCGCATATGTATTAGATTTTTGCATTTCATTTTTTTCTTTCGTTTTACTGCTCCACAGTCTAAAGCCAATAATGGAGACTACAATAAATCCGATTGTTATCAGAGCAATGATTATTTCATTTTTTTTCATATTCTAATTTGATGATTGTTTTGTATATATTATTTATGCATAAACTAACGACGACAAAACTTCTGGTGCGAAAATAAAATTCGCCATTTCTTGCAGTTCCTCGGCAGTAATATTTTGAATTAATTCCTCAGTTTCATTTTGCGGAATAATTCGCTCATATATCAACATACTTTTTGCTGCAGCGAGCATTAAATTTTCACTATTTTCAGAAGCAATTATCAGTTGTCCTAAAAGTTGTTTTTTTGCACGATTAAGTTCTATTTCCGTCAACTTATTTTGGCGCAATTTTTCTAATTCTGTATGAACGATTGCAAGACTTTTATCCACTTCATTTTTATCTGTGCCAAAATAAATACTTACTACTCCACTATCGGCATACATTATATGACTTGCTTCTACGCCGTATGACAAACCATGTTTTTCTCGTAGAGCAAGATTTAGACGAGAATTTTGGCTAGGACCACCCAATATATTAACGAGTAAATTTAAGGTATAACGTCGATTATCATAATAACTAAATGAGCGATTTCCAAGCATACAATTTGCTTGAAAATGGGAAGTGTTTTCTCTACGATTAAATATCTCATACGGACTTTGAGGAAAACGTTGTGTTTGAGTATTATGTTCTGCTACATATAAAAAATATTTACTCGCTAAAATTGCCACACGATCAATACTATAATTCCCGATACTCGCAAGTACCATTTGCTTTGTTCCATAACATCTTTGCACAAAAGTTTGCACTTTTTTACGCGTAAAACTACGCACACTTTTAGGCGTACCTAAGATGCTACGTCCGAGACTATTATTAGAAAACATAGACTCATCAAAATCATCGAAAATTTGCTCCGAAGGATTATCTCTATACAAATTGATTTCATCACAGATAATATCCTTTTCTTTGCGCAATTCGATTTCTGGGAATGTAGGACGAAAGACAATGTCTGCAATAATATCAAATGCCTTACGAAGATTATTTTTGAGAACTACAGCATGAATAGTAGTTTCTTCTTTTGCGGTAAAAGCATTAAGATCTCCTCCCTCATTCTCCAACAAAGTACTAATCTTAAATGAACTTCGTTGTTCTGTTCCTTTAAAGAGCGTATGTTCTACGAAGTGTGCCATTCCATGTTCATGCTCCAATTCATCGCGCGAACCTGCGTTGATTGTAAGTCCACAATAAGCCACTGCTGATTTTATACGAGCGTGGACTAATTTAATGCCATTAGGCAGTATTAATGTTTCGAAGTTCATACATCTATCAATTCGCTGCAAATTTAGCATAAATATATACAGTTGCCTTTATTATATGTAAATAAATTATATCTTTGCTGTCGAAATTTTAACAAATAATCGTTATGAAAAAATTACCTGTTATTTTATCCTCGTTAGCACTTTTAGTTGCAATGGTGGCATTATCAATTACCGCATTACGCCAATCCTCTACCATAACAACTGCTTCTAGCAGTGCAGAGACTCCTCTTATTGCAAATGGCTCTGTAGTATTTGTAAATATTGATTCCCTGATAAGAGGTTACGATATGTACTTTGAGGTGCAAAAGGACTTTGAGGCAAAAGCCAAGAAGAAAGATGGCGATTTTACGGCCCGCATGAAAAAATTTGAAGCAGATGCTCGCGACTTTCAAAACAAGGTTGAGAAAGGCCTTATTACGCGTTCACAAGCACAACAGTTGCAAGAAGGCTTAGCAAAGCGTGAGCAGGAGTTAATGCAACTTCGCCAACAATTACAATTGGAGTTACAAGAAGAAGAAGCCGTAATGCTACGCCAAATCCAAAATAATATTCAAGCCTATATTCAGGAATACAATAAAGAGAAGGGCTATAGTTTAATTTTGAGCACGTCTGGGAATAGTGTTATTTTGCATGGAGAACTTAGTCTCAATATTACGAATGAGGTACTAAAAGGCCTAAATGAAAACTATGTAAAGAGACGTAAATAGCAATATATTTTGCTTGTTCTTAAATTGACAAATAAAAAGGATTACAAAAAATCCTTTTTATTTGTCAATTATTTTTTTGGATAAACTGTCGTCAACGCAGAAAACTTTTTGGATTTATTTAAATGGCTATCGTACAAAAGAAATAACTTTGTACGCCTTGAAAATTTCATCATATATATTGCGGTCGATTATTAGCAAGCCTCATTTCTTGGTCTTGCTGCTTAATCTGTATTTTGTTAATCTCTATGGACAATTACAGTTAAAGCAAAAGACGATTATATTTATCTCTGACACCTTGCATTTGGATAGTGTAAGTATTGCACCCTTTTCATTTTCAATACGCAATCAAGAAGGAATAACAATTCTTGACTCCTTGTATCATCTTGATTACGCTAGAGGCTTACTTATAAGCAAGCACTTACGAGGTGAATTACTACAAGTGTCGTACCTTGCATTTCCTGTACTCTTTAGTCAAAGGTATCAACATAAAGAGATGAAAAATTATCTTACAGGCGACACCATTTACTCACAAGCCAATCCATTTTTCGTGCCACAAAGTCCAACAAAATTTCAATCACAAGGCATCTTTGCGAATAGTGATTTTGAACATAGCGGGAGTCTTATGCGAGGCTTTAACGTAAGCAATAATACAAGTGCCTCAATGACCTCGTCATTTAATTTACAATTATCTGGAAAAATTACCGATGAATTAAGTCTGCAAGCGAATATTTCGGACAATAATCTGCCGGCCTTACCTGAAGGAAATACTGCATCTTTAGAGGAATTTGATAAAATTTCGATTCGCATTTACTCCAAGCAATTTGACCTTATTGCAGGAGATATTGAACCTATGGAAAAACATGATTTTTTTGGAAACTATCAACGTAAAATCATAGGAGCGAGTTTTGCATACACAAAAGACATGGAAGAAGGCTCCATGAAAAACACAGTTTCTGCGGGGGTCTCAAAAGGAAAGTTTGTTCGCCAACAGCTTGCAGTCATTGAGGGCAATCAAGGCCCCTACTTATTGAGTGGAGAAAATGCGGAGCGGAACATTATCATACTTTCCAACAGCGAGCGAGTATATATAGATGGAGTCCTTCAACAACGTGGTGAAGATGCTGATTATACGATGAATTATGCAACTGGCGAAATTACATTTACAGCACAACGAATGATAACGCAAAATTTGCGTATAATTATCGAATATGAATATACTGACCAGCGTTATACTCGCTATTTTTCGACCCTTCAAAATGAGTTTAAAATAGGGAAGATTGATGGTTACATCAACGCCTTTTATGAAGGAGATGCAAGAAGTCAGCCTCTTGACAGAGATTTAAGCGAGTCCGAAAAACGAGCCATGTCACAAGCAGGAGCGCAATATTGGAATGTTTATTCCCAAACCGCAGACAGCATTCCATACAATAATAACGAAGTATTGTATGCTCGAAAAGACACTCTAGAAAACGGGAAGAGTATTTCTATTTATCAATATTCTACCAATCCACAAGAAGCCTTTTTCAGACTGCGCTTTTCTTATGTAGGCGCTTCGGTGGGTGATTATGAGTTTCAAAACTCTATTGCGAATGGTCGTGTGTATGCTTGGGTAGGTACAGGAAAGGGAAGTTATCAAGCCGTTCAATTACTAGTTACCCCAAAACAAAAAATGATGCTCACAGGAGGTGCGAAGTTAAAGATTGATTCATTAAGTTTGGCAAAACTCGATTTAGCATTATCAAGCAGCAATAATAATCTTTTTTCTATCCCAAAGACTCAACAATCAGGAGTAGGCGTGAATGCGAGTGCATTGAAAGGCTTTCAAGTCTCTCCGAAGCAGCAAATTGATATTGGAGTAAAGGTACTTACTGTGGGACAAGACTTTTCTGCCCCTGAACGCTTTTTATCGCCAGAATTTGAGCGTGATTGGAATATAGAAGGAGGCACAACACAGCGGAATTTGCAAAACTACACTCTATTTTCCAATTATCGTCTAAGCAAGCAGTTAGTAATTACGAGTTCTGCGAGTCTTCTAAGAGTAGGAGAATTATCCTCACAACACACGATAGGCGACACTAGTTTTTCGGCAATGCAGGGCGAGGCATTTGGAGGAGGTATAAAGTTTAATCAAAATCGTTTTGAGGGGAATGTCTCTGGGAGTTTTCTTCAAACTCGTGAGACACTGCGTCAAACACAATTTGCGCGTACAAATGCAGAACTTTCACAAGGTATAAATTGGTTTACTGTAGGAGCATTACATTTAATGGAGTACAATTTACAGGAGCAGAATAAAAATTTATTATCAAGCAGTTATTTTTTTCATTCCGAGAGTTTTTTTGTACGTCTTGATAGCAGTCCTGTCCCCACTAAACTGACAGCCACTTTGCGTGATGACTATTGGGGAAAAGAGAATCAGATAAAAAAACACACAAGTGCACAAGAATTAGCCTTATCAAGTACAGCGAGCATTCGAGAAAATAATAATACTCTAAGCCTTGCACTACGTCAAGTAAAGTATATAGATAGTTCACGTACTGAGAATGTTCTTTTGGTACGAGATGTTTTCACAGGCGCATTTGCACAAGGAACCATACAAAGTTCTGTATTGTACGAAGTCGGAGCAGGCGCAGAGCCGAAGCAAGACTTCATGTATGTTGAAGTAGGCATAGGACAGGGCATTTATGCTTGGAGAGATTACAATAATAATGGCATTAAAGAACTTGATGAATTTGAGATAGCAGCCTTTCGTGACGAAGCTTCTTATATACGAATTATATTACCATCTAATGAATATGTACAAACCTATAGTGGGAAATTTGCCTTACAATTAGCCCTCACCCCGAGCCTTGTATGGCGACAGCGGAAGGGTATTAAAGGATTTCTATCAAGATGGAGCAATAACTTTTCGTTGAGCAACGAACATAAAAACCTACGAGGTAGTTTTGCACAAAATGCCAATCCCTTCTTACAACTTGCATTAACCGACACTTCTCTTGTAAACCAAACTCTTTCTGCACTCAACACTCTTGGTTATCTTACTCGTTCTGGACGAACAAAGATAGAATTGATGTGGCAAAACACCATTTCAAAACAACTTTTAGCCAATGGCTTTGAATCTCAACAAAGCAGCACTTTGCGTACAATGGCAAGACATCGTATTTTACCAGAATTACAACTCCTTGCAAGTGCTGAACAAGGACATAAAAATCAAATGGCACAATACGTTATCTTCGACAAAAACTTTCACATACAACACTACACACTACTTTCAGAAGCAGAATGTACCCCTACAAACCTATGGCGTATCAATGGCAAGTATAGTTTTACCACAAAAAACAATACCCTTGCCACAGAACAAGCAAATTTACACAATGCCAATCTTGAAGCAAGTTATAATATTCTGCAAAAAGGGATACTTCGTGGCAATATAGGCTTTACCGCCACTAAATTTAATACAGAAGACACCAATACAGCAGTTGCCTATCAAATGTTAGAAGGCTATAGCAAAGGCAGTAATATTACCTTTGGATGCGGATTTAGGCGCGTCATTGCCAATGGATTAGAAGTAAATATTCATTACGAAGGGCGTAAACTCAGCACCAATAAAGTTATACATACAGGAAGTGCAGAATTACGATTATTGTTTTAATCAAGCTATTAAAAAAAATTATACTTTTGCAATCATCAAAAGATAAGATAATCATCTAACCTAAATTAAATTGTTATGTTTTCAGGAATCGTAGAAAGTATTGGAAAAGTAACTGCTCTTGAGCATGATAAAGAAAATCTACACATTAGTCTGGAATGCCCTTTTGCCAAAGACTTGAAGATTGACCAAAGTATTGCACACAATGGCGTATGCCTTACGGTGGTACGTTTTGATGAAAAAGGCTATACCGTTACGGCGATTTTAGAAACGCTTCAAAAATCGAATCTTGGCTTACTTGCAATAGGCGACGAAGTAAATCTTGAACGAAGCATGAAGATTGACGGTTTACTGGATGGACATTTGGTACAAGGACACGTTGACCAAACCGCCACTTGCACTGAAGTAAAAGAAGTCGAGGGAAGTTGGTACTTTCGTTTCGAGTATAACGCCGATACAGGAAACATTACCGTAGAAAAAGGCTCGATTACCATTAATGGAGTAAGCCTTACGGTGGTTAACTCTCAATTAAACTCCTTTCAAGTAGCCATTATACCTTACACTTACGACTATACCAACTTTCATGCGATAAAGAAAGGCACCGTTGTAAACCTTGAATTTGATATTGTAGGAAAATACATTACCAAACTTGCAAAATTGTATTTGAATAAAGCGGAATAAACTCATTATTCAAAATGCCAACTGCTTTATTTAATTCGCTCATTGTAGGGCCCATTCACAGTCGAAGACTTGGCACCTCATTAGGCATTAACCTTTTACCGACCCATAGCAAGTGGTGTAACTTCAACTGCATTTATTGCGAATGCGGGTGGAATGAAGAAAATCCATTTCAGCATCAAAGACTATGCAATATTGAAGAATTGCACACACAACTTGAATTAAAGCTAAAGGAATTACAAAAAACGCAATCTCTGCCCGAAGCCATTACCTTTTCGGGCAATGGAGAACCCACTATGCACCCTCAATTTGAGGAGATGGTAGATAAGGTTATTTCTTTGCGAAATCAATACGCTCCTTTGGCAAGGATATGCGTTTTAACGAATGCTACTTTATTGCACAAAAAGACCGTGATTGACGCCCTTCTAAAAGTAGACTTAGCGATGTTAAAATTAGATGCGGGTATTGAAAGTTCAATACAAAAAATAAACCTTCCTCAACAAAATTTCTCCCTATCTACAACAATAGAGAATATGCATTTATTGGGTAGTAAATTGGTAATACAGACTATGTTTTTGCGAGGCGAAATAGAGGGCATTAAATTCGACAATACAACAGGCGAGGAATTAGAACAATGGATAAACACCATTACAAAACTTAAGCCCAAAGAAGTAATGTTATATAGTATTGAGCGCAATACCCCTGCAAAACATTTGCAAAGCGTAAATAAGACAAGTTTAGAACAAATTGCTCAAAAGTTGCAAATGCTCAACATTAAAGCCTCCGTATATGCAAGTTCCTAGAAATATAATGAGAACCGTGCTGTTGGGATAAGATTATCCGCATCAACATGTAACAAATCCCATAAAGCGGTAATACCGACTCTAAATCTACCCTTTCCCAAATAAGCTCCAAAACCAACAGGTATTTGATGATAATCGCCTTTGCTAATTGCGCCAGAACTTTTTGTAGTAGTTTGATAACGTAGATAATCATACTCAGCATGCAAATGAAGGGGCAATACAGGAATATCGAAGCGTGTAAAAAACCCTGCACCATATCCATGTTGTTTAAAGCTCGCACTACTCTCATAGGCATAAAACAACTGAAGTCCTACCGATAAGGGTTGAAGTAAGCGATAACCAATAAGAGGCAAAAGACTAACATTCGTACTTTCACTTTTGTTAGAATAATTAACACCAATACCTCCACCGTAATAGATTTTTTTAGAAGTTTCCTCTGCAATGCAGACCTGCTTAAAGAGAATGGCTAGGAGAAGTGTAAAAAATGCTTTTTTCATAATTCGTAAGATTTGAGCGCAAATGTAGGGATATTTTTTTTACAAAAGCACAAAGCGCAGTATGTTGTACATACTACGCTTTGCTTAAAAAACACCTTCACTCCTTAAATTATAACCCTCCAATAAAAAACAACAACTAACTAACTAATTAACAAACTAAAAGGACTATAAACTAAACAGTGAAGGTAAAAGATGCTTTAATGAAATTTATACTACCGAATTGTTACACGTTTATTATCAGATGAACTTGAAAAAGTTGAGTTCCATCTCGATTGCATTCCAGATGGCATGGTGACTACAACTGTTCTATTTTTACTCAGCAGCGTATTGAAGTCTGACCTATTACTTCCACAGTACAGCGTATAACTATTATAACTTTGAGGGTCAAAAACGCCTGTCAAATCCAACTTGAAATGGCAACTGGTATGACACGA
>JBOFDL010000072.1:0-3912 GCA_051646985.1 Bacteroidales bacterium
TATAAACGTACAATTGCAATTATGCGAGTAAAGCAATTCATTAAACTTTTTATCCCAAAAAGAATATTACAAAAAAGGATGAAATGTTTTTTAGAAAGAAATAATTAAAAAGATGAAAAACTTTAAGCAAGATTGTAAAACATTAATACGACCAATATATATTTGGTTGAAATCAAATATAGTTTATTTAAGAGCCTGTGTTTTTGGCAATAAAATTACTGACTACACAATAATTCCTATTATTATCAATAATTTTAATCGCCTTGAATGTCTCCAAAAATTAATTAGTAGATTAGAAACATATGGGTATAAAAACATCTATATCATAGATAATGCTTCTACTTTTCCTCCTTTATTAGAATACTATGAAAAATGTCCCTATCAAGTTTTTAGATTAACTGAAAATGTGGGGTATTTAGCCTTATGGAAAACCAAAATTTACAAGCAATTTATCAGAGGCTATTATGTATACACAGACCCAGATGTTTTAATGCTTGATGAATGTCCTAAGAATTTTCTACAAAAATTCTATGAGATATTACAGAAATATCCTAAATGCCCTAAAGTAGGTTTTTCATTAAAAATAGATGACTTGCCTGATTATTTTAAGAACAAACAAAAAGTTATAGCATGGGAGTCTCAATTTTGGAATAGTAAGTGTGAAGAAGGAATTTTTAATGCTCCTATTGATACTACATTTGCCTTATATCGCCCTTTTGCAAAAGGGGGAGCAAGTCAGGATGCTTATCATTTGCGCACTGATTTTCCTTATCAAGCACGTCATTTACCTTGGTATGTTGATTCAAAAAATTTATCAGATGAAGATGTCTTTTATATAAATAGCATTACTACTCTAACTCATTGGACTGAAATTCAAAGTGACAAAAATAACAGTCCCGAGATTTAATCTTTTAATTTAGATGCTCCAAATTACTCTTATTATCTTTTTCTTATTTGCTGCCTTTGCAGTAGTACTTCCCGCCAATACAAGAAACACAAAATTGTATTGGGGAATGGGCTTTATTATGTTTTTATTAGCAGCATTTAGAGATGGTGCAACTGTAAACGATTATGCAGCTTATGTGGAAATGTTTAATCAAAGCATTACAAATGTAGAGCTGTCATTTTTTTTGATTACAAAATTTATAAAAACATTTAGTGCAAACTCTATTTGGTTATTTGTGGTATATGCACTGTTGGGCGTGTATCTTAAATTGAGGGCTATTAAAGCATTTTCAGAATTTTGGTTATTTTCTATACTAATCTATTTTAGTTATTTTTTTATTCTTCATGAATTAACCCAAATACGAGTAGGGGTTGCAACAGGCTTTTTTTTATTTGCAGTAAAAGCAATTTATGATAGAAATCTTAAATTTTTTTTAGTATTTGTTGGGCTTGCCTCCTTCTTTCACTATTCTGCAATTATTATACTTCCTCTTTGGTTTTTATCGCAAAAAAAAATAAATCTTTTGTTTTATGCCCTTCTTATTCCATCTGCTTATTTATTTTATTTTCTAAATATAAATCTTGTCGAACTTGTCATTGAAAATATTCCATTTCAATATATACAAGATAAGTATAGTATATACAAACTATTCCAGCAAGAAAAAATTGGCGGTTTTGAAAAAATCAATGTTTTCGGAAAAGTGTTTTTAGTAAAGTATTTACTATACTATCTCCTTTTGTGGAAAAATAAGTTTATTGCTTCTCAAAATAAATATGCACTCTTGCTCATGAAAGTTTGGGGAATTGGATTGGCGTTATTTGTATTTCTTGCAACAATGCCTGTGTTTGCATTTCGTGTTTCCGAAATTTTATCAGTCGTAGAATTTATTACAATCCCATTCTTTTTATACATATTCAAGCCGACATTTTATGCTAAAATTTCACTATTTGTGATTGCAAGTGTAATATTGCTAATAAATATTTTCTATGTTAAGTTAATTCTATGACTCCAAAAATTCTCCTAACGATAGTTTTATACAATGAAGAACTTGCAAACTCCGTTTCATACCAAAGTATTAAACTTGCTGCAGAGCGATGTAAGTTTGACTATGCCTTTTATGTGCACGATAATTCAACACAGGTACAACCCATAAGCGAAGCCAATGTGCATTATGTACATAGCCCAGAGAATGTAGGCTTAAGCAAAGCCTATAATAATGCAGCCAAGTATGCTAAGGCAAATGGGTTTGAATACCTGCTTTTATTAGACCAAGATACCCTTTGGAATGAAGATTTTTTTGAAAAACTATCTATTGCAATAGAGCAAAATCCAACTATTAAACTATTTGCTCCTACTATTTGTGTAACAGGCACAAATATGCAACTTTCGCCCAGTAATGTTTTATTGGGTTTTGCATTAAAAAATACAACAGTCAAAGGAATAAATCTGTTTACTTCAAGAACAAGAATAATTAATAGTGGATTAGTAATTAATATAAATGCGTTTGAACAATGTGGAGGTTATCACGAAAACGTATTTTTAGATTATTCCGATGAATATTTTATTGAAAAATTTAAACAATGCTATTCTCATTTTGTAAATATAGACTCCTATGCTTATCAAGCATGGTCAAATCTTGAAACAGATGTTAATGTATTAACAAACAGATATAGACTATATCTTGAATGTGCTAAAAATTATCCAAAAAGCAGCATCTTAGATAGATTAGCATGGCTATTCATTGTTATGAAACGATGTGGAGGCTTAACTTTGCGTACTAAAAGCATCAACTTTATCAACTTGCTTTTTACACACTATCTATTTAAATAGAAACCGTATTTTTGCCGAATGAAATTCCCCTTACACGAAAGTCAAACCATAGAATTCAAAACGTATTTTAATATTGAATATTTTTTACCCCGAATTAAATTATATAGAGCAACAGAAAAACTCCATAGAAAGTGCCGATAAAAGTGCCGATAAAAATGCCTATAAGAGTGCCGATAAGATTATGCAATTGATTGCTCAAAACAATCGTATAACCATAAAAAGCCTATGTGAAATATTACAACTATCAGATAGAGGAGTGGAAAATAGTTGACCGCAAAACAAATACACGATGAAAATTTCAGTATGTATGGCAACATACAACGGCGAAAAATACATAAAAGAGCAATTAGACTCTATACTTTGTCAAATAGGAGAGGATAGTGAAGTTATCATTTCGGACGATGGTTCTACCGATAGTACACTGGATATAGTTCGTGCATATAATGACGAGCGTATTAAGATTATCCATAACACAGGCAAGAAGGGTTTTGTTTGGAATTTTGAGAATGCTCTAAAAAATGCTCATGGAGACTATATTTTTTTAAGTGACCAAGATGATGTATGGTTACCCAATAAGGTAGAGTTAATTTTTCCCTATTTTACACATTATAATTTGATACATACTAATGCTTATTTTTTTATAGAAAATCATCCACAAAAAAAATATAATGCATGGCGGAACTATAAGAAAGGAGTCTTTGCTGCTATTTATAAGCCAAATGCTTTAGGCTGTACCTTTGCTTTTGACAAACAGGTATTACAGTCTGCACTCCCTTTTCCAAGGCAAACAGTGTCACATGATATTTGGATTGCTGCTTTATGTGAGATGCAATTCTCTGTCAAGCACATAAAAACACCTACGGTATTGTATCGTCGACACACATGCAATACTTCTGGAGTAGGCAGAAAAAGCAATAAATCAATATGGTTTATGCTTCAATATAGATTATCTCTACTTTTTAGTTTATCAAAAAAATATATCAAATCAAGCCTATGCAAAAAATAGTATCTATTATTACTCCCATGTATAATGCGGAGCGATTTGTTGCACAAACCATAGAGTCTGTAATAGCACAAACCTATCCCTATTGGGAAATGCTAATAGTTGATGATGGCTCAACGGATAACTGTGCAAA
>JBOFDL010000073.1:0-2411 GCA_051646985.1 Bacteroidales bacterium
ATATTGACATTAATATACCATTTGTTAAAGATATGATCAAGAAGTTAAACATAAAATTAAATTATATTAACACTGACAATAATATTGCAGATGTTTTTACTAAGGCTCTTGGCAAAGCAAAATTTTATAATTTTATATCCAAATTCATTTACAGTGCCAGTCTTATTCAAAAAGAGGCGGAAAAATGATGAGATTGGAATTAAAAAAATCATATTTCATTAAATCTAAATTCTATTTAATTTATTAACAGAAGTATCGAAAAAATGGGTGGCGAATACAAAACAATGGATCATATATATTTTTTTTAAATGTTGTGTGAAAATTAACATTTCAAAATATAATGAAATGTTAGAAATATTATTCCCACCAAAAATTGTATAAGATCTAGGATTTTTTATAATAAATTAAGTCATTTAAAAAATAAAATATATTACAAAACTTGACCCTTTCAACATCTCTGGCAAAAGACAAATTAGCCGCAAATAATATTTGAGTTAATAATCTCATCAAAAATAAAATCCGAAAATGTTATTTTTAGAATAAGCTAAAAATAGAATACAAATAGAGTTTTACATCCTCGTACAGCAAAAATAAAAAAAGATATTGCATAGAAGGTAAAAAATTCGAAATATGAATTCCCAGTACAATGGAAACGGCAACAGCGCCCCGGTGTATCCTAATTTTGGGGAAGCACCGAGTTTTGTAGATAATTCTCACCCTCATCAGCAGATGCATCACCAACAATCCTTTCCTCAATATTCGTATCCGCCCATGGACAACAAAATGGGGAACGAACGACCTTTGAATTATATGGATACTGGGCATTCCAAGCATTCAGAAGGGGTAATGCCGATTAGAACAAATGCAGCTCCATTTCAGCCTCCGAAAGGAGCTCAAGATCTCTGGGCAGCTGTTTTATATGCTTTTACTTTTGTAATTTTTTGTGGTGTTTCGATTTACTTTGCAGCAACTCTGAATCTCGATAATGCTCTGAAGGTGGCTAATAAGGATAAGGCTCCCGTAGATTTTCCTACTACCGTTGTAACAATTGCATCAATTATCGTTTCCTTCTTTTCCTCGTTAGTGACTCTTTTGATGATGAGAAAGTTTCCGAAATTTTTCATACGTTTTTGTTATTGGTTTCCCATTGTGTTGATGATAATTTCGGCACTTGTTTTCGTCGTTCTGGCAATGAAAGTCCATCTGCTTTACATTACGTTTGTACTGATATTTGGTATTGCGGCAATTATTGGGGTAATTTTTTGGTTCCTTGTGCGGAAACGCATACCATTTGCGGCGGTTCTGATGGAATACGTTGCGGATGTTACGAAGAAGTATCCTGCGTCGCTGTTTGTGGGATATGTCAGTGTGGTTCTAGGGATAATTATTTTTGGAATCTTTGCGGTTGGTATATTGGGGGCGCCGGTATTGTATCCACCTCAAACAAGATACATTAATGGAAAGGAAACTGCAGTTTATCCACCAATGTGCTATGTGATCTGGGTGTGCTATTTATTTTTTCTTTATTGGAGTATAGAAATTGTTGAAAATTTGATCCACTGCACAGTATGTGGTGTGCATGCGACGTATTATTTCCAAAACAGGGTGAATCCCAATCAATCAATGAATACTCTGGAGGGCGTATCGAAAAACCCCACCTTGTCGTCATTGAAGAGAGCAGGAACAACTTCTTTTGGTTCAATTTGTTACGGTTCCTTGTTAGTTGCAGCTATAAGAATAATTCGGGATATGGTTAATAGTTCAGGCAAGGAAGATGGGGGTGCAGCATTCTTGCGATGTCTAGTTAATTGTTTATTGTCGTGTGTTGAGGATATACTTAAGTTCGTAAACAAGTATGCGTTTGTTCAAGTTGCAATGTATGGGAAGTCGTATTGTCATGCAGGAAAGGATACGTTCAACTTGGTGAAGGATAGGGGATTGGAGCTAGTTATCAATGATGCTTTGATTGATCGAACTCTGGTTATGGGATCATTCATTGGAGGAGTGCTTTCATGTGGTGTTGCTACGGCGGTGGTTTACTTTTCAGGGGTTGTTTTTAGTTTAGAAAATGCACAAGCAATTGCAGCAATACTTATAATTGCATTGGGATATGGATTTGTAGTATTCATGATAACATTCAGCTGCATATCTTCTGGAGTTGCGACAGTGTTTGTATGCCTTGCAGAGGATCCAAGTGTGCTTTATCAAAACAACCGCCCACTATGGAACAAAATCCTAGAAACATATCCTGATGCCGCGCTCCGTGGAGTTCAAGTTTGAATTAAGTTGATGTTAAATTTCCTGTCAAGTTGATTTGAATAAATTATTTAAGTTGATTTGTTAAATTTCCTGTCAAGATGATTTGAATAATTACCTGTCAAGTTGAAATGAGCACAGGGGCATCCGTTGGG
>JBOFDL010000074.1:0-2554 GCA_051646985.1 Bacteroidales bacterium
TTATTTCTAGCCGAATCGCATTTGAAGGCTCTGCTTGTAAATAACACTCTTCAACATCAAGAACTTTATCAAACTTCATGGGTATATGAAATCCCAAAGCTTGACAGTTTTGCTGATTTGTGTCGTTGAGAAGTTCCTCTTTCGTAAACCAACGTTTATGTGAAAACGTAAATTCTAATTTATTTCGATACAATGTTGTTTGTGGAGCAGAAAGAATTGGAGTTATTGGAATGTCATTTAGTTTCCCTATTCTTTGCAATTGCTCTTCGACTTGCTTCTGTTTATACCTTAACTGTTGTTCATAAGGTAAAGACTGCCACTTACATCCGCCACAAATTCCATAATGTTTGCAAAATGCAACTAGACGCTGTGGAGATGGCTGTACTAATTGCGTAATATAACCTTCCATAAATTGACGGCGTTTTTTGCTTACCTGTACATTTACCACATCTCCAGGAATGGCAAATGGCACAAATAAAACAATCCCATCAATATGAGCAATTGCTTTACCTTCTGCAGCAATATCTGTAATCGTTATATTTTCTAATTTTGGAAGAGGTTTCCTTTTCATAGTATACAAAGGTATATTTTATTTATGTTTTAATTACAAGATTAATAATAAATTGACAATCTTACAAAGAAGAGATCCAATAATCAATGATAAAAAAGTTTAGTATATTTGCACCCAAAACATTCCACTAATAATATCCATTTTAATTATGAATAAAAAAAATCTAGTTGTAATAATGTTGACGATTACAATTTTAGGAATAAGTTGCAAGAAAACCACAAAAGACGCTTGTACTTGTAGATGGCAAGTTATAACAAAAGAAGGCGCAAAGATAGATTCAAAAACTTTCCCTGATAAAAATTTTTGCAAAGATGCAATAGAACATGAGGGGGAGAATGTTACAGGAGCAGATGCTACTATAGCAGAGTCAAAAGGAGGAAAATATACGCTAACTTGTCAATAATAATTTAATGTTATAAAGTGATTTAAATATTTCTCATGGATAATGCGGAGCATTTTTGTTGAACTTATAACATTATGCATTGCCCCTTGTACTGCACAATGAACAACATAGCACAAGCACTCACAGATATACAAATGCAAGATGAAAGCCTTACTCGCCCATGTTGTAATGCTCGCAAACTATTGTGTAAAACCGTACAAGAATTTGTTCATCAATTATATGAATTATTTTTTCCGATTTATTTTGGAGAAAAATTATCTAAAAAAATAAGTTTGCTTGAATTCAATCAAAAAAAAATTGAGTATTTATATCAATCCCTACCTGCTCTGATTGCTCAAGCATTTTGTTTTGCAAAAAATGAAAAACCCACATATTATTCAGAAATATCTACACAAATCGCAAAGACCTTTATAGAGCAGTTACCTATTATGGCAAAAACTCTTATTACAGATGTGCAAGCCACCTATAACAATGATCCCGCAGCACAAAGTCATAGTGAAATTATCTTAGCTTATCCTGGCATTCGAGCATCTATAAGCCACCGTATTGCACATCAGTTATATAAAACAAAAGTTCCTATCCTACCCCGAATAATTGCAGAAATGGCACATGCCAAAACTGGTATTGATATACATCCTGGAGCAAATATTGGAAATAATTTTGTAATTGACCATGGGACAGGAGTTGTTATTGGAGAGACTACTATTATTGGAAACAATGTTACCATTTATCAAGGTGTTACACTGGGAGCAAAAAAAATTCACGTTGACGGTATACTTGTCAAAAATCAACCCCGTCACCCATATATAGAGGACAATGTTACCATTTATGCAGGAGCCACGATTTTAGGATGTATTACCATAGGAAAAGGCAGTATTATTGGAGGAAATGTATGGCTGACTAAAAGTGTCCCTGCGAACTCACACATTAATCGTTCTAGTACATTGCCCACAAAATAATTCGCATAAATTTTCAACGGAAATAACTAAATAAAGCCCGAACTTTGGGACACTACAGTTCGACTCGCTTTTTTACAACAATTATGGAGACGATTACTTTTAATAAATTACGAAAAATAAAACAGGCTCTCCCTGACGGTAGCATTAAGAAAATTGCCGAACAATTAAACATCACACCAGATAGTGTGCGCAACTATTTTGGGGGAAACCACTTCAGTGCACAAATTGTAGGCATTCATTATGAACAAGGACCAGATGGCGGAATTGTCTCCTTAGATGACGATACAATTCTTAATCTTGCTCGTAAAATTTTAGATAACAGTAAAGTTTGAGCCCTCAAAAAAAATATTATAGTAAAATACTATTGATCTTTAATCATTGAACAATACAATATTTGACTTAATTGTCATAGGAGGTGGAGCGGCTGGAATATTAGCCGCTGGACGTGCGGCAGAATTAGGAGCATGTGTACTAGTACTCGAAAAAATGGAAAAGCCTTTACGCAAACTTCGTATATCTGGTAAAGGACGGTGCAATATTACCAATATTGCAGCCTTAGACGAATTTTCAAAAAAAATCAACTCAGATTACACCTTTTTAAAACCCTCTCTGCTACAATTT
>JBOFDL010000075.1:0-17839 GCA_051646985.1 Bacteroidales bacterium
AACTTTTTTTGTCTATATCTAATTTTAAGCCCTCGCATAGTTCTTTGAAGTTAGGCTTGAATAGAGTTACATTTTTATATGCTAAGAAATTGCGCTTCTTCGGGTCAACTAAGGTGGGTATGTTTTTTGATTGTGAAAGCTTTACAGTCTCCTCTATGAGTTGAGGGCTAAGTACTCCCTTATCATAGTCCTCAAATATAATTGCGTCAATCTTTTCGCTTGTAATCAGCCCTTTGATATGTGCAAAGAATTTCTTTTGTAATTCGTCGTGTAAAGGCTTTGTGGTTTCCTCGTCAATACGCAATAGATGTTGAGAACCTGATATAACTCGAGTCTTTGTTGTTGTGCGACGACTTGAATCAGTCAAAATTCCTACAGGTATTAGATTTTTGGCTTGCAGTAAATTTTTGAAGTTTGTTGCACGTTCATCATTGCCAATTACCGAGCAAAGTAAGGGTGTTGCCCCCATTGCTTGTAAGTTAAGTGCAACATTGGCGGCTCCTCCTAAACGATTCTCGTGTTGAGTGCTTTCTAGAATTGGAACAGGTGCTTCTGGGGATATTCTGTCAACTTTTCCCCACATATAAGCATCTATCATCACGTCTCCAATCACTAAAATTTGCATGGAGTTGAATTGTTCAAATATTTGTTGGAAATTAGTCATATAGGCAAAAAAATAATTTCAAAAAAATGGCTACAAAGGTAATCGTTTTGTTAGATAATTGATAAAAGTGCTGTATTCATATAAGCGTCTGCACTCGAATTAAGCAAATGTACTTTTGCTATTTTATTGGCTAGTTGCGAAGAGTAGGGGAGGGCGACTTTTATATAATTCTCCGTAAAGCCAAAGATTAATCCGTTCTTTTTCGCACTCTCAAAGAGAACGCTTTCAGTACGACCAACATTTTTTTCAAAGAATGAGTGATGTAGTTCTTTACATAAATGCCCGAGTATCTTTGTGCGTTCTGTAATTGTTCGATTTGGCACTTGTGGCATGCTTGCTGCAAGGGTGTTTGGGCGTTGTGAGTATGGAAAAATATGCAAGTAGGAAGGGGCTAATGTTTCTAAAAAATGGACTCCATTATTAAAATCTTCATTCGTTTCAGTAGGAAAGCCTACAATGACATCAATACCAATAAATGCAAAAGGCATTTTTTTGCGAATGGTGGTAATTTTATCTGCAAAAAAATCACAGGTGTATCTGCGCTTCATCAGTGCTAGTATCCTATTAGTCGGAGATTGCAGTGGAATGTGAAAATGTGGCAGAAATTTGGACGTATTAGCAACAAAATCAATAATTTCATCGGTTAATAAATTTGGCTCAATCGATGAAATTCGATAACGCTCAATACCTTCTACTTTGCTTAGTGCTTGTAAAAGTTCTAAAAATGTTTCTCCCGTAGTTCGACCAAAATCACCAATATTTACTCCTGTTAAGACAATCTCTTTTGTGCCTTCTTTGGCAATTTCTTTGGTTTGTGCTATAAGTCTTTCAATCGTATTGCTGCGACTAACTCCTCGCGCTAAAGGGACTGTACAATATGAGCAGTGATAATCACAACCATCTTGTACTTTCAAAAATGTGCGAGTTCTGTCGCCAGAGGAATGCGCCTCAAAGAAATTCTTGGCAGTACTTATACATTCAGTTTTATTGATGTATGCTTGGATTTTCTTTACGACTAAACTTTTCTCGGCAACAATATGCAATTCTGGGATTTGTTCTTTAAGTAAATTATTTATCGAAGTATAACAGCCTGTTGCGCAGATAATGGCATTGGATTCTTTTGCAATTTTGCGAATGGCTTGTCTGCATTTTTTTTCGGAATTCTCAGTTACTGCACAAGTGTTAATGATGCAAATGTCGGCATCGGACGGAGATGAAACGGAGATGAAACCCAAATCATTCAATGTGCGAGCAATGGTGGATGCTTCTGCAAAATTTAACTTGCATCCTAGATTTATGACTTTGAAAGATAGAGTTTGCATAAAAAGATTTTGTAATGCTCGCAAAGTTACAAAATAACCATGCTAAATATCTATCTTTGTTTCACATTCTACACAAATTCTATGCAGTACGTTCGAGCCAAAAAACATTTAGGTCAACATTTTCTTACCGATTCGAGTATTGCTCAAAATATTGTGCAAAGCCTTGAATGCAGCAATACAAAATGTGTCTTGGAACTTGGGCCAGGGACAGGGGTACTTACTCAATTCTTGCTGCAACGTACAGATATTGATTTGCATGCTATAGAGGTAGATTATGAATCGGTACATTATCTGCAACAAAAATTCCCTCAGTTAAATTCTCAACTGATTTTGGGCGATTTCCTGCAAATGAAATTAAGTGAACACTTCTCTAAGGCATTTTGTGTAATTGGAAATTTCCCATATAATATCTCATCACAAATATTTTTCAAAATTCTAGAGTATAAAAATCTAGTGCCTGAGGTCGTAGGAATGCTCCAAAAAGAAGTTGCCGAGCGTATTGCTGCTCCTCCAGGAAGTAAAACCTATGGTATTTTAAGCGTACTCCTACAAGCCTTCTACAATATAGAGTATTTATTTACGGTAAATGAAAATGTGTTTTCTCCTCCGCCAAAAGTGAAATCTGCGGTTGTGCGTCTGGTCCGCAATGAAATACAGCATTTAGATTGTGACGAAAAACTATTTAAGCAAGTAGTTAAAACAACATTTAATCAACGACGTAAAACCCTTAGAAATTCATTGAAGCCTATACTTGGGAAATTAAAAATTGAACATGAAATGCTAGATTTGCGCCCCGAACGACTAAGTGTAAGCAAATTTGTCGAACTGACAAATTTGGTTGAGTTGACATTGAAGTAACTTCATTGAAGTATAGATGTAAAAAAATCCCTAAATTCTATTTTAGGGATTTTTGTTTTAAAAGTGGTGCCACCAAGAATCGAACTAGGGACACAAGGATTTTCAGTCCTTTGCTCTACCAACTGAGCTATGGCACCTTGCCTTTAAGTGGCACAAAGGTAGTTCATTTTTTGAGTTTTGCAAAACAAAAACACAAAAATATTTTACTCTTCTGCAATTAATGTGGCAGATGTGCTGCGAGTTGGAGTTACAGTTATATAATCCCCTATTTTACAGTTGTTGGCATTAAAAATAACAACTTGATTTTGAGTAGTTCTACCAAATAATTGTGCCGTAGATTTTTTTGATATACCTTCAACTAGTATTTCAACACTCCTTCCAATATATGCTTGTTTGGACAGCAATGATAGTTCTCCTTGTAAGGCAATTATTTCATTTAGTCGTCTAGATTTTACTTCTTCAGGCACGTCGTCCTTTAGATGTCGCATTGCATAGGTATTGGGACGCTCTGAATATATAAACATAAATGCAAAGTCATATCCAACTTTACGCATTAATTCAAGTGTTTGTTGATGATCTTCTTCCGTCTCAGAGCAAAAGCCTGTAATTATGTCTGTGGAAATACTACAAGTTGGAACAATGCGTCTAATGGCATCAATACGTTCTAAGTATTCTTCTTGGGTGTAAGACCGCTTCATTAAGTCCAAAATTCGATTGCTTCCACTTTGAGCAGGTAGATGAATATTTTTACAGATATTGTCATATTTTGCCATTGTAAATAATACGTCATCGCCCATATCTTTTGGGTGTGATGTTGAAAATCGAACACGTAATTGAGGGGATATTTGAGCGACTTGCTCTAGTAATTTTGCAAATGTGATTTCTTTTTGTTCTGAGTAGTATAAATAACTATTTACATTTTGTCCAAGTAGTGTGACTTCTTTGTATCCTTGATTAAGAGCCTGCTTGACTTCATTAATAATACTTTGTGCATTACGACTTCTTTCTCTTCCACGAGTGTATGGAACAACGCAATAACTACACATATTGTTGCAACCTCGCATAATGGATACGAAAACAGAGACTCCATTAGTTTCATAGCGTACAGGAGAAATTTCAGCATAGGTTTCCTCTCGTGATAATTCTACATTTACCCCTTTCTGACCGCTTTGTGCAAGACGAATTAAATTTGGAAGTTCACGGTAGGCATCAGGTCCTACAACAATATCAACTGATTGTTCTTTCTCAACAAGTTGTTCCTTTAGACGTGCGGCCATACATCCAATCACACCAAGTATGAGAGATTTTTTTTTTCGTTTTAATGCTCGTAGTTCAGTTAGCCTTCCCCATGCTCTTTGTTCTGCATTATCTCGAATGGCGCAGGTGTTAATAAATATCAGGTCTGCATCTTGTGCATTTTTACACGTACGATAACCCTCTTTCTCCATAATTGCAACTACCACCTCGCTATCATTGATATTCATTTGACAGCCGTAGGTCTCTATATATAATTTAGGTGCATTATTTTGCATTATATTATTTTGTAGATATTTTGCTTTTTTCTAATGTGGTAATTGCAGTTTGTAGTGTATTGTCTATTTTTTCAATGAAGGGATAAAAGCCTTCATCATCAAGTGGAGTTGTGCGTCCAATATATGCTTTTATTTGTGCAGTGATGACTGTACTTGATTTTTTTATCTCCTCTGGGGTATCTATGCTAACTCCGTTATTGCTGGCATAATTCACGAATAAATCCATGAAATTCTGTCTTTTGAAGTAACGTTTTAGTTGATTGAGCGTTTTTATACGATTAAGTGTTGCCCTATTTCTATCAGAAAAATGGAGTGCAAATCTATAAACAAGATTTTTGCGACTTACATTTTGAAAGTATTTACTTACTCCATTTGTATCAATAGGAACAAATAAATCGGGCATAATGCCTCCGCCTCCATAAACAATTTTTCCTTTTGGCGTTACATAGCGTAAAGAGTCGTTTTGATGAATACTATCTGCAAAGTTAAGTTCACCATGTTCATAGCGTCTCTGAAGCTCTAGATAGTAATTGTCGTCACTTCCTAAGTCATAGGGGCGTTGAATGCATCGTCCAGTAGGAGTGTAGTAGCGCGCCACGGTAAGGCGCATGCCTGAGCCATCATTAAATTCTATTGGTTCTTGTACTAAGCCTTTACCAAATGAGCGTCTTCCTATAATCGTCCCACGGTCATTATCTTGTATTGCACCTGCTAATACTTCACTCGCAGAGGCAGAGCCCTCATCAAGTAGTATAACTATTTCAATGTTTTTTAATGCGCCACGACCATTGGCTTTTTGCTCACGGCGCTCACGAGCTTTTCCTTGCGTATAAACAATCAAGTCACCTGCAGGCAAAAACTCATTGGCAATGGCAATGGCTTGTTCTAGATAACCTCCTGTATTCCCACGTAGGTCAAGAATCATTTTTTGCATGCCTTGTTCTTGCAATTTTTTACTTGCAAGATTAAATTCTTCAAAAGTGGTGCGAGAAAATTTTGAAATTTTGATAAATGCAGTTTTTGCATTTATCATATAGCCAATATCTACGCTTTTTATAGGGATTTTCCCCCGGGTAATTGCAATTTTTACTAGTTTTTGTTCCCCATAGCGCTTAATCCCAATGGTTACCTTGCTGCCACTTTTTCCTCGTAGAAGTTTAACGATACTATCCTGTGCAATTTTTCGTCCTGCAATTAAACTGTCATTAACTGTAATAATGCGGTCTCCTGCAAGTACACCTACTCGTTCCGATGGTCCTCCTGCAATTGTACTCATGACAATTACAGTATCTGAAAGCATATTGAAGGTAATACCAATTCCTTCGAAATTTCCATCAAGAGCCTCATTGGCATCTTGCATATCACTGGCGGGAATGTAGATAGAGTGCGGATCTAAAGATTTAATTGTGAGAGCAATTGCTTTGTCTTCTATTTCTTGACGAACAATTTTATCAACATATTCTTTATCTATAAAGTTTAATACAGCATTGAGTTTATTCCACTTCTGGATCAAAAGATATTGTCGTTGTAAATTCGATTGTTGTAAGCGTACACCAATAATAATCCCTAAGGATAAAACACCAATTAGTGTTAATATGAATATTCCTTTTTGTTTTTTGAGTTTCAACTCCATTTTTATTTGTGTAAACTTATTTGTTCAACTTCTATTTTAGCGCGTTTAAGTAAATTTAAACCTTCGTCATTGTGATAATAGTCCGCAAAAACTACTCGTTTGATGCCTGCTTGTATAATTAACTTAGCGCACTCCAAACAAGGTGATGATGTTACATAGAGAGTTGCATCTTCACTACTATTATTAGATTTTGCAACTTTTGTAATGGCATTTGCTTCTGCGTGTAGGACATAGGGTTTTGTTTTATTATTTTCATCCTCGCAAGTATTCTCAAATCCTGAAGGCGTACCATTGTATCCATCTGAAATAATACTGCGATTTTTGACAATAATTGCTCCTACTTGGCGACGTTTACAATAAGAATTTTCTCCCCAAATTTGTGCCATTCTTAGGTAACTTGTGTCAAATGTGTGTTGTTTGTTAGACAAGGTATTTTTTTCTCTATTTTAATCTATTTTGTTCGCCACATTGTTACTCCTAGTGCGAATTCTTAAGCCTGCAATGTTATATAAAAAAAATGATATTACAAAATCATTTCAAGCAAATTGGAATAAAGGAATAATGTGGCTAATTTTGCACAATGGATACAGATAAAATTATAGAGGTTCAAAAAGATATTGTTCGTGTTTTACGCAATATTTATGACCCTGAAATCCCCGTAAGCATATACGAATTGGGACTTATTTACAGAGTAGATGTTAGTCCACAGGGCGAAGTGAACATAACGATGACGCTTACTGCTCCTAATTGTCCTATTGCCGATGAAATTGTGAGTGATGTTAAAACGCAAGTGGCACAAGTGCCCAATGTAACAGCTTCTGAGGTTACACTTGTATTTGACCCACCTTGGGATAAGGATATGATGAGTGATGAAGCAAAGTTAGAATTAGGCTTTTTATAAATATTTAGAATGCTTAATGAGGCGAAAATAAAGGAACTTGCTCAAGATTTACAGATTGATGCCTGTGCTGTAGTTGAGGCGACAGCGGTAAGTGACCTTTATCAAGGCCTCTTTAACGAATGGTTGGAGCGAGGTGCGCACGGAGGCATGAGCTATATGGAGCGATATTTAGACAAGCGCATTAATCCACAACATCTATTACCTGAGGGAGCAAAAACATTGGTGCTTACACTCTACTCATATCATACTCATTCCAGTCAATATGCTATGCAAGTAGGTATAGCAAGATACGCTCATGGACTTGACTATCATCGTGTGATGAAAAAAAAATTACAGCAGTTATATTTTGCATTGAAAGAAATTCAACCCTCTCTTAAATCTCGAGTTTTTGTTGATACTGCACCCATACATGAGCGTTACTGGGCTACGCAAGCAGGACTTGGTTGGATTGGAAAAAATGGAATGCTCATAAATAAAAGACTTGGCTCCTATACCTTTATAGGAGTTTTATTATTAAATGAGGATGTCAAAAAGACTTTGCCACAAAAGACGCAATCTTATTGTGGATCCTGTAACCGTTGTGTTGATGCTTGCCCTACAAATGCTATTCTTGAGGATGGACTGATAGATGCTAGAAAGTGTTTTGCATATCACACAATTGAGGCACATATTTGCTCAAAAAAACCGAGTGAAAATGTAATGCCTTCGTCTGCAAAATATGTATTTGGATGCGATATTTGTCAAGAGGTATGCCCTTGGAATAAAAAAGCAGTTATTGTTGAGCATCAAGAAATGCAGCCTCTGCCTGTTTTTTCTGAATTGAATCCTCGTTCGTGGATAACAATGCAGGAAGATGAATTTGATGAAAAATTTGCGAATTCCCCTATTCTACGAGCAGGGCTTGCAGGTATGAAAAAAAACGTTTCCTTATTATCTAAAATAAATTATTAAAAATGAATGTTTTATTGCTTGGCTCTGGAGGGAGAGAACATGCTTTGGCATGGAAACTTAAACAAAGTTCCTTATTAACACAACTTTATATTGCACCTGGTAATCCTGGCACAGACAGTTTAGGACACAACCTTGAACTGAATATTGACGATTTTGTTGCTGTTAAAAAAACGGTGTTGGAATATCATATTGACTTGATTGTAATTGGCTCAGAGAAACCATTGGTGCTTGGGATAGTTGATTTTTTTACGGCAGATGAACAATTAAAAAATATTGCAATTATTGGACCCTCAAAATTAGGGGCGCAATTAGAAGGCAGTAAGGCGTTTGCAAAACGTTTTATGCAAAAATATAATATTCCTACAGCAAAGTATTGCTCATTTACAGCAGATAAAATTGACGAAGGACAGGATTTCTTAGCATCTTTATCGGCGCCTTATGTACTAAAAGCCGATGGTTTGGCTGCCGGTAAAGGAGTTCTTATTTTAGAGAATTTAGCAGAGGCACAAAAGCAGTTTTCTTTGATGCTTAATGGAATGTTTGGGGAAGCAAGTAATACGGTTGTTGTAGAAGAGTTTTTGAGCGGCATAGAACTCTCTGTATTTGTGTTGACCGATGGGAAATCCTATAAATTGTTGCCTGAGGCGAAGGATTATAAGCGTATTGGAGAGGGAGATGCCGGTTTAAATACCGGGGGCATGGGGAGTCTCTCTCCAGTGCCATTTGCCAATAAAGAATTTATGAATAAAGTTCGAAAGCGTATTATTGAACCCACGCTTTATGGATTGCAACAAGAGAAAATTCCCTATAAAGGCTTTATATTTTTCGGACTCATCAAAGTAAATGAAGAGCCTATGGTAATAGAGTATAATGTACGTATGGGCGACCCTGAGACAGAAAGTGTTATGCTGCGTCTGGATACTGATTTATTAGATTTACTTTATGGAGCGGCTACAGGAACATTACAGGAGAAGGAATGCACTATTTCTTCAAAAGCAGCGGCAGCAGTAGTTTGCGTAAGTGATGGTTATCCAGGAGAATATAGAAAAGGAGATATTATTTCAGGCATAGAAAATGTTAAGGATAGCATTATATTTCATGCAGGTACACATAGAAACAAGCAATTAGAAACGAGCGGCGGCCGAGTATTAGTAGTATCATCCATTGATGACACTTTGCAGGGAGCATTGCAAAAGTCTTATCGTGAACTTGAAAAGATAAAGTATGATGGAAAATACTTTAGACGAGATATTGGACAAGATGTAGTGTCCTAAAAGTGCAAATAAAATGCTTGAGTAAGCATCTTATAACTTAGACTGTACTCATTCGTGCCTTTTTCTCTAATGGCTAAAAAATCCTCAAAAATATTTGGCGTTTCAGTTTTTGAAAATTGCAATAGTAGTCGCTTTGGACTCACCTCTTTTGTATTTGCGACACTCAATCTTTTGTTAAGAAAGAGTCGTTGTTGTTTTGCCGTTTGAGTAAAATAATCAAATTCACTTGATGGAAGTATTACGCAGAAGTTCCCTTGCCTCGAAAGTAATTTACTTACTCCATAAAGCAAATCTTCATAAGACAAGTTACAAGTATGTCTTGCGGTATTTCGGTTATTGTTAGGAGAAAGCAGCGAGTTATTAAAATAGGGCGGATTGGATACAATAAGGTCATACTCCTTCCTTGTTCTTTGTGCGAACGGTATAAAATCAGCATGAATTATTTGCAGCCTTTTCTTCCATACACTTAGGGCGAAATTTTTATTGGCTTGAAGAGCGGATTCTTTGTGAATTTCAATTGCCTCAATATTTGCACAAGCAAAACGTTGTGCAAGCATAAGTGCAATAACTCCAGAACCTGTACCAATATCTAGAATGTCATAAGGTTTTTTTTCATCTGCCCAAGCACCCAATAACACGCCATCTGTATTGACTTTCATAGAGCAAGCATCGTGCAAAACATTAAATTGCTTAAAGCGAAAAGCATTACTTGACATTCTATAATTGCCTTTAGATGAACTTTTGGTTTGCCAGGAGATTAATTGCCTCAATCTTATCTTGCTTGAGTTGCGATTTGAGGCTATCCAGCGTTGGCATTTTATACTCATCTCGAAGACGATTTATAATTGTAATTGTTGCAGAACAATCATAAATATTTTCGGAAAAATTGAATAAATGTGCCTCAATACACACTGCATTTTCATTGCAAACTGTTGGACGAGTACCAATATTAAGCATCGCCTTGTATGTTTGTTGATTAACGGTAACAAGTGCAGCATATACGCCATTTTTTGGCAATAATTTTTCAGAACAATGAGGCTGAATATTGGCAGTAGGGAAGCCAATATTTCGCCCAATTGCATTTCCCTTAACGACCCTTCCACTAATTGTATAATTGTACGACAACCACTCATTAGCATTGACAATATCGCCCTTTAGGAGAGCTTGGCGAATTTTACTAGAACTTATTCTCGTATCATTGTATGAAAAAGCTTTAATTCTCACAAACTCAAGACTGTGTTGAGAGCAAAGGCGTTGTATTTGAGAGAGGTTTTTAGACGCATTTTCACCAAAACTATGGTCAAATCCAACAAGCAATATTTGAGTATGCAAGGACTTTAGTAGAAAATTCTCAAAAAAAACATCAATTTTTGTTTGAGCAAGTTCTTGAGAAAATGGGACGACTACCATATAATCAACGCCCAAATCAGCGATACGTTGAGACTTCTCATCTAAACACGTCAAGAGATGTATTTGTTTATCTTTTTGTAATATTGAGCGAGGATGTGGTTCATAGGTCAGTACGCAAGACGGAAGATTATTCTTTTGCGCCCTTTCCACCAAAGAACGAATTACAGTAGTATGTCCACGATGCACCCCATCAAAAAAACCAGTAGTAACAGCCAGTGCTTGCGTGGGAGGAGTTTGAGGAAAGTAAAAGATTTGCATAACAGTTCGCAAAGTTAGTAAATTTTGAGGCTGTAAAAAACTGCGTGTTTTTTTATACCTTTGTTCGCCGATTTTTTTTGGATAATATATGCCCATTTTGCGCTCTCCAATCATCATTTTATTGCTGTTGAATGCCGCAAGTTTTGCGTTGGCGCAAACTGCGCTTGTTGACTCGGACACAATTTTACAGTTGGCTAAAAATGACTCTACTCAACACAGAGTATTACTTCAAGACACAAGTTTGCAGCAAGTTTCTGACAGTTTAAATTTGCCGAAGGATAGTCTTGTACGCAAAAAAGAGCGGAGGCTTGATTTACCTAAAAATATAGAAATAGAAACGATTGACACAACACTTCGTTCGCGTGTTTTTCAGTATACTATATCTCGCACGACGAATGACCTTCGAGCCATGCCAATGGATACAAGTTTGCACTACTATCGAACAGACTATCCATTTTTGAGGAATGATGTAGATGCTATATTTTTGGGAAATTTAGGAAGTCCAGTAGTTTCCTATAATTACTTTAAGCGCACACATCAAAGTGAGTTCATTTTCCAACAGCCCTACGAGGTCTATTTTTTCAGTCCCGAGAATACCCCATTTTTCAATAGTAGTACTCCCTATACCATTTTATATTATGATTGGGCAGGTTCAAGAGTGCAAGAAGAAAGTCAACTACGAGTATTACACACCCAAAATATTCGGCACGATTTAAGTTATTCAATACTCTACAATAATTTAGCGGCAAAGGGTATTTATCCACGTCAACGAGCCAGCAATAAGGCATTTAATGGGAACTTATCCTATTTGGGCAAATACTATAAAGCCAATGCAGGCTATATTTTTAACTCCATAGAAGCACAAGAGAGTGGAGGGATTTCCGATGATGGCTTGATACTCGACACGGTTGTTGGACCTCAAGACCATATAATGCGATTAGAGAATGCAAAAAATCACTTACGCAACCACAGTTATCATTTAGCACACTCACTTGACCTACGTTTACTTTATTTTGGTAATGATAGCGTGATAAATAATATTTTGATGGGACGAATTGGACACACATTTGAGTACAGTACTTATAACAAAGTCTATACTGATGATATTGACACGATATACTATCCATCTCCTTTTTTCAATACAGAACATACGAAAGACTCCTTATCATTACGCAGTATTGACAATAAATTTTTTCTGCAATTACGACCCCTACGCGCCTACATTTTTGAATCACTCACCTTTGGTGTCGGCTATAAAAACATAAATAGTTATATGGCAGACAGTTTATCCATTACCAATAAACTTCAAACACTGTATGCCTACGCAGAAATGTCGGCTTGGTATAAAAAATATTTTAAATGGAATGCCTTTGCAGAGAGCAAACTTGCCGGCTATCAAGGCGGAGACTATAAATTTGGCGGAGATTTAACCCTGTCATTTTTTCCTGTCGAAGAGGGTATTCACTTGAATTTAGCAGGAAATTTTAGAGGAACATCTCCCGACGTGTTTTTACAAAACTACACCTCTAACTACTATCAATGGAATAACGACTTTAATCGTGAAACAGAATTACAACTTCATGCAAAAGTTGCCATTCCAAAATGGGCAATAGAATTAGGCGTATCGAACAGTTTACTGAACAACTACATTTATTTTGGGCATCAATCCACCCCCCAACAACATAATGGAGCATTAAGTGTTTTGACAGGAACTCTAAGCCATCGCTTTAAGTGGGCAGGCTTACACTTACACCATCGACTTTTATTTCAGACCTCGACCAATCAAAAGATTCTACCAGTCCCCGCATTTTCCTTTTCCAACTCATACTTTTACGAATTAGTATTGATAAAGAACGTATTATTAGTACAATTAGGCATTGATTGGCGTTATGCAACACGTTTTAATGGTTATGCCTACAATCCCTCTATTGGAATGTTTCACAATGCAGACGGTAAGTTAGGAGGATATTTATGGGCAGATGCATTTTTATCCTTTCGATGGAAGCGCGCCACACCATTCATAAAATATGAACATCTTACACAAGGATTAATAGAGGGGCACAATAATTACTTCGCTGCCGTACACTATCCTCGCAACGACAGAGTATTTAAGTTCGGTTTATCTTGGAAATTTTTTGATTAAGAAGAAAGAATGTTACAAATTGACGATAAAATCATCTCATTAGATGTCTTGCAAAAGAATTTTCGTTGCGATTTAGAAAGTTGCGCAGGCGTTTGCTGTGTACACGGAGACAGTGGAGCCCCTTTAGAGAAGGAAGAAGAAGCGATTCTACAACAACACTTCAAAGCCATATCTCGCTTTATGCGAAAAGAAGGCGTTCAAGCCGTAAAATCGCAAGGCGTTGCCATTATTGACAGAGACGGCGACTTAGTAACCCCCTTAATCAACGGCGAAGAATGCGCATACACCTATTTTACCAAAGACGGACTATGCTTATGCGCTATTGAAAAAGCCTATCAAGAAGGCAAGATAGACTACTACAAGCCCATTTCATGTCATTTATACCCAATACGACTAAAGAAGATAGGCGACAATATCGCCCTCAACTACGACCAATGGAGCATTTGTGAATGCGCACGAGCACTTGGCAACAAATCGAAGAAGCCCGTTTTTCAATTTTTAAAAACACCCCTTATTCGACGATTTGGAGAAGGATTCTACACTCAATTAGAAGAAGCCTATAAGCTGCTTTCTTAATTTGGGCATTCAATATGTTAAAAAACGACAAAACAAACAAAACCTCCCATAGACCCTTTATCAGATATAGAAATTAAGCACGTAAAAAATTTTGGTTAAATAATCAAAACGCTAAATAACGTATTCATTGAACGCTTAAATTTGCCAACCAAAAAATTATTAAAACATAAAAATATTATTGTATATGAAAAAACACCTTTTGACCTTTTCGTTGTTTATGCTTCTTGCCGTAGTAACACAAGCAGCATATCGTGTTGATGTAAATATTGTAGGAGCAGAGAATGCTTGGGCTTATCTTATGGGCTACAATGGAGTAAAACTTGAGAAAGTTGACTCTGTGAAATTTAATAAAAAAGGATTTGCACGTTTTGCAGACACTAAAAAAAATCTTCCAGGAGGATTATACACCATTCGCTTTACGGTGGAGAACGAACAACAGATTGACTTTTTGGCATCAGGAGAGGACAAATTTGAACTCGTTGTTTCAGCAAACACACTAAACATTCAACGCTCATTGAAGTACGAAAAATCACGCGACAATGAAGGCTTCAAAAAATACATTGACGCACAAATTGCATGGGGCAAAAAATCACAAGAATTAGAAGAACGCTTTAAACGCAATCAAACCGACCCAGACACGGTTATTCACATACAATATCTTTACGGAGAATCGCTGAAAGAACAAAAAGCAGGAATCCTTAAAATTGCAAAAGACTACGATGGCACATTAGCCTCATCCTTGATTTTATCGGTACAAGAAACAGAACCAAACTTAGCAGAAATGTCCGTGCCCGACTCCGTACCCGGCGCAGACTCTATTCGTCACTCGCTTTTTCTTGCATTTGCAAAGAAGCACTTCTTTGACAACATTCAATTCTCAGACGCTCGCCTTATCAATACCCCCATTATTGAAAACCGACTTCAATTATTTTTTCAACAAATCATGCTTCGTGAACCAGCAACCGACATCAATACTACCATTGATACTTTGTTGAAAAAAGTAAAAGCAAATCCAACAACCTATGCCTATACACTTAGATGGTTATATGGACGTTACACCGACTCACCTGTAGAGGGACACCACGAAGTAGGAATGCACCTATGCAACTATATGAATGACTCTACAAGCATAACCCTTGACGACAGAGAAAAAGCCGTATTAAAACGCAATATCAAAAAATACACCTTAAATCCAGTAGGAACGATTGCCGCAGACTTAACAATGCAAACCGTAGATGGAGAATTCAAATCATTACACAAAATAAAAGCCCCCTTTACGGTTCTTTACTTCTTCAATCCAGGATGCGGAACTTGCCGTATGACAACCCCTGTATTATACGAGTTATATCAAAAATACAAAGATGCAGGACTAAAAGTTTTTGCAGTATTCCCAGACAAAGACTCCGCAGCATGGCAAGCCTACATTCAAGAAAACGACTATACAGAATGGGATAATGTATGGGATAAAGAAGGCACTGCAGATGTTTATGAAAAATACAGTTTACACGCGATTCCTCAAGTATATTACTTAGATGAAGACAAAATGGTAATGTACAAAGACATCTATATGGAAGACTTAGAAGGCATTTTGTATGTAACCCTAGGCAACAAATTGCCAAAAGACGATACCCCTAGCATGACGACCCATGAAGTTCCCGTAGAACTTAGTCCTAGCCCTGAGCCAGAAGTAAAGAATACTCCAAAAAAGAAAAAAAAGAAATAAACAACTCAAAAACAACACAATATTATGAATAAATTTTTTTTAAGTTTAGTGGCCATAAGTTTATCGTTACTATCATTTGCCCAAGAATCTACAGATAAAGATGCCGCTCCAAAAGACGCAGCAGAGATTTATTTCGAAAAATCAGTTCATGACTATGGCGTAATACCTCACAAAGGAAACGGTATTTATGAATTTGAATTTGAAAACCGAGGAAACTTACCCCTTCTCATTACCAATGCAAGTTCCTCTTGTGGATGTACCGTGCCAGACTATCCAAAAACACCGATTCTTCCAGGAGAAAAAGGAAAAATCTCTGTAAGTTATGACACAAAACGCTTAGGAGCCTTTCACAAATCCGTAACACTTCGCACCAATGCAAGCAATGCCCCTAGTGTAATGTTATACATTAAAGGAGAAGTGAAACACATTCAAGGAGAAGCCAAAGCAGATGTTCCAAAATAACATTTTTCCACGCAATTAATTCAGAAAAGCAAACTCCCAAACCATGGGGAGTTTGTTTTTTTTATAGAAAAACGAAGATGCAACTTATTTTTGCAAGCAACAATCCGCACAAACTTGATGAAATAAAAGGACTATTAGGAAACGATATTGACCTTATAAGCCTTGCACAATGTGGCATTTCAGAGGAGATTCCCGAAGACCAAGACACCCTTGAAGGCAACGCCCTACAAAAAGCACGCTATATCTATGAACGCACCGGAAAAGACTGCTTTGCCGATGATACAGGCTTAGAAGTAGAAGCCCTTCAGGGCGCACCCGGCGTATACTCTGCTCGCTATGCAGGCCAAGAAAAAGATATGACCAAGAATCTCAACAAACTCTTGGCAGACTTACAATCAGAAACTAATCGAAAAGCACGCTTTAGAACCCTTATCGCTTTGATAATAAAAGGAAAGGAACATCTCTTTGAAGGCATTATTGAAGGCGAAATTACCACCGATACCTTCGGCATTCAAGGCTTTGGTTACGATGCCATATTCCGCCCCCTGAATCACGACAAAACACTGGCAGAAATAAGTATAGAACAAAAAAATAAAATAAGCCATAGAGCAAACGCCATACAAAAACTTGTATATTTTTTACATCATGAATAAAACAATCCTACTTCTTACCTTCTCACTCATTAGTATTCTTGCCAAATCTCAAGTTCGAGAAGGCGCAGCACAATTATCCACCTATCTTCCCTTGCTCAAAGGCAAGCAAGTGGGTTTAGTGGCCAATCACACCAGCTTACTCAATGGCGTACACTTGTTAGACAGTCTGCAAAATCTTGGCGTTAACATCATCCGCGTATTTGCCCCAGAACACGGCTTTCGAGGAAATGCAGATGCAGGAGAAAACGTGTCAAGCTATACAGATAAAAAAACAGGCGTTGAAATATCCTCTATTTATGGCGCACAAAAGAAGCCCTCCATACAACAATTAAAAGGCATTGAAATCATGTTGTTTGATATGCAAGATGTGGGCGCACGCTTTTACACCTATCTTTCGACCATGCACTATATTATGGAAGCCTGTGCAGAAAACAAAATCCCATTGATTATATTAGATAGACCCAATCCCAATGGACACTATGTTGATGGCCCTATTTTACAAGCTCAATATACCTCATTTGTAGGCATGCACCCTATCCCCATTGTGCACGGTATGACTTTGGGCGAATTAGCACAGATGATAAACGGAGAAGCATGGTTGAAGAATGGAATTAAATGCTCCATAAACGTGGTGAAATGTGATAATTACACCCATACAACCCCTTATACGCTTCCCGTAAAACCCTCGCCCAACTTACCCAATATGCGCTCCATTTATCTTTACCCCTCGCTTTGTTTATTTGAAGCGACTCCTGTGAGCGTGGGACGAGGAACAGAAACCCCCTTTCAGATTTATGGTCATCCAGAATGGAAAAAACAAAACTTCTCATTTACCCCCAAAAGCATTGTAGGCGCAGCAAAGAAGCCCATGTATGAAAATCAAAAATGCTATGGCGTAAACCTAAATCACTTGAATGAAGACGAACTTATAAAATTAGCACGCCTTGACTTACAATATTTAATAAACGCCTACAAGATTTCTCCCCATAAAGAAAAGTTTTTTACCGCCTTTTTTACCAAACTCGTAGGCACTCCGCACTTAAAACAACAAATAGAAGCAGGCTATAGTGAAGAAAAAATTAGAGCCACTTGGCAAGCCGACCTAAAGAACTTTATCCAAAAACGCAAAAAATACTTACTCTATAAAGATGCCCTCTAAAAAAACATTTTAATAGACCCTAAACCACAAAAAAATAATTGAAAAAGTTTACATACTTGAGACCATACGATACCATACACTACTCACACTAACACTACCCATTTAGCATACTGTGAAATTTATTAGCGAGGGATTTTTTTATAGTTATGGCAAACAAAACTTCACGCTCCATTGCAGAGACCATTCCCTTGCTCAAACCCCAATAACTGCATTTGAAGAATACTTATCTTAAGAAGCGATTGAATATTTTTTTTTGATTTAACACAAGAATATTTGGCAAATTAAAAAACTCAACTTATTTTTGTCGCTCAAAGTAAAAA
>JBOFDL010000076.1:0-14811 GCA_051646985.1 Bacteroidales bacterium
ATGTTGCATTGATTGTATTGTCGCTATTGTGGAGTAAGGAGGCATTCGCATTTGTGATGTTTTTTGCAATGCTTGTCTCACTCTTAGAGTTTTACGCCATTTCAAAGAAAATATTTGTTTCCCCTCAAATAATTTTGGGCGTGATTTGGGCGATAACTCTTTTTAGTTTTTTGTATGCCATTTTTCCATCTTTGACTTTATCTCCGATAGAGAGAGCATTCTTGACTTTTATTCTTTTTGCCCCGTGTATGTTTTTTGTTGAATTGTTTCGCAAAAAAGAAAAGCCATTTGTGAACCTTGGATTTACGTTATTGGGAATTGTTTATATCAGTTTGCCTTTTGGATTAACGAACTATATTTATCAAATAGCAGGAGCCCATTTTCTACTGTGTTTTTTTACTATGCTTTGGGCAAATGATAGTTTTGCATACGTTTTTGGTAGCCTTTTTGGAAAACACAAATTACTTTCTCGTATTTCTCCAAAAAAAACATGGGAAGGCTACATTGGTGGGATGCTCTCAGTAGGTGCATTTTCTTATGCTTTACATTGCTATTTTTGCGATATTGCATGGCAACATTTATTTGCAATGGGATTAATTATTTCTGTTACTGCAACACTTGGTGACCTTGTTGAGTCAATGTTTAAGCGTAGTGCAGATGTTAAAGATTCAGGGCGCATTATGCCTGGACACGGAGGTTTGCTAGATCGTTTTGATGGAGCATTGTTATCATTGCCCTTTATATTTGTGTATGTTCAATTATTTATGAACTTATAATTTATATTTATATGACAATTCATAGAGAAGGTAGAGCAAGTATTGTGCTCGTATTTTTAATGATGGCTTTCCTTTGTGTAGGAACATTTTATAGTTTTGGAGAGCATTGGTTAAGTTTTACAGTTTTATTCCTTGCTATTGGCTTTTGGGGTTTTATTATTCGCTTTTTTCGCATCCCCTCCCGTATTCCTCAGCGAGATGAAACGGCGATTTATGCACCTTGCGATGGAAAAGTTGTAGTTATTGAAGAAGTCATCGAGATAGAGTATTTGAAAGAAAAATATCGTCAAATATCTATCTTTATGTCACCGAACAATGTACATGTAAATCTTTATCCTGTAGATGGCGTTATAGAGTATCAAAAATATCATAAAGGGAAATTTTTAGTCGCGTGGCATCCAAAGTCCTCAACGGATAATGAACGAACTACAGTTGTTTTGAGTAATGGCTCGCAAAAATTACTGATGCGTCAAATTGCAGGAGCAGTAGCGCGACGCATCGTTTGCTATGCAAAAAAAGGGCTTCACGCCAAACAAAATGAAGAAATGGGCTTTATCAAGTTAGGCTCTCGTGTAGATGTTTTTATTCCATTATCGGCAAAAGTAGAGGTTGAAATGAATCAAAAAACATTAGGTGGCCAAACCATCTTGGCCCGCTGGTAAAATGAAGAAGGAGCTCAATCTATGAATAAATTAGCACGTTACATTATAATAATTGCTATAACGGCAATTGTACTTACAGTGGTTTGGTATTTCCAAAATATTGTAACCTATGTGTTAATTTCAGTAGTGCTATCCCTCATTGGAAAACCTTTAATGCAATTGCTAGTTTCATTAAAATATCGCAAATTCTGTCTTCCTCGTGCCGTTTGTTCGGCGGTTACATTACTTGCTTTATGGTTATTGGCCGTTGTCTTCTTTTTTATTTTCATTCCGCTTATAGTCGAGCAGTTTAATGAATTTAGTAAAGTAGATACTGCAAAACTTACTCAGGTAATTGATACTCCTTTACTGCAATTAGACCTTTTAGCACAAAAATATCTTTCAGTAGAAGATGATTTTTCGATAAAATATCTTATTTTACAGCAAGTAGAAAAAATAGTTAATTTGCCCCAAATTTCAGAACTTTTAGGTTCAATGGCGGAACGTATTAAAAATTTTGCCATTGCTCTCTTCGCCATTTCCTTTATTACATTTTTCTTTTTAAAGGAAGAGGGGTTATTTATGGGATCCTTAACACTTCTCTTTCCACAACGCTATGAAAAAAATATAAATAATGCAATGGACGCTGTGAGTCGATTATTAGTGCGCTATTTTATTGGGATTTTTTCTGACATTTTGTGTGTTATGAGTTTACTTACTTTTGGGTTAACCCTTGTAGCAGGCTATTCTTTACAACAGGCATTACTTTTGGGTTTAATAGCGGGTGTTTTAAATGTTATTCCTTATGTTGGACCATTAGCCGGTTATGCTTTGGGAACGCTAATATGTATTGTGACAGTAAGTAATACAGGGGCTGAGTTTTTGCCATTAGAGATAAAAACCATTATCGTGTTTTTTGTGGTACAACTTTTAGATATGTCTATTTTGCAACCATTTATCTACTCTAATAGTGTTAAAGCGCATCCGTTAGAAATATTTTTGGTGATTCTCATTGCAGGAAGTTTATTTGGTATTTTTGGAATGTTGATTGCAATTCCTACTTATACTGTTATTCGAGTATTTGCAAAAGAATTCTTTAATAAGTTTCGAGTCGTTCAAAAACTTACAGAAAAAATTTAATGGAAATGAGAAAACAACAAATAATTTCGAGTCAAAGCATTTTTTCTGTATTACAATCTATCGTTCAATTATTACTACGGTATTTTGCTGGGGTTTTTGTAGAGGTACTATTTGTGATGGTATTGTTAACATTAGGACTATCACTCTTTGTTGGCTACTCGTGGCAACAATCATTATTGCTTGGATTTGTTGCTGCCCTACTAAATTTAATTCCTTATGTGGGTGTTTTTATAGGCTATGTGTTGGGCGCATTGATGAGTTTGCTTATTGCATCTGCGTCTGACATTGTGTTTTTTTCGTTGATGTTGAAAACCCTAGGAGTTTTCCTGGTGGTACAACTTTTAGATATGTTCATTCTACAACCATTTATTTACTCTAATAGTGTAAGAGTACGTCCTCTTGAAATATTTTTAATCGTACTTGTTGCAGGAGCATTATTTGGAATAATAGGAATGATTATTGTTATTCCAAGTTATGCGATTATTCGACTTTTGGCAAAAGAGTTTTATAATAGAGTTATACAAAAACTTTCTAAAAATAATAATTAAAACAAAAACTTATGAATCGTAAAATTTTCGTTGTTATGGCAATTATTGCAACTACAGCCTGTTCTCAACTAGAGAAGAATCCATTTTTTGGCGAATATAAAACTCAATATGGAGTTCCGCCTTTTGATAAAATAAAATTAACCCATTATTTGCCTGCCTTTACAAAAGGTATTGAGCAACAATCTCAAGAGGTGGCGGATATTGCCAATAATGCAGAAACTCCATCTTTTGCCAATACTATTGCTGCCCTAGAAAATACTGGCGAATTATTGGAACGTGTAAGCAGGGTGTTTTTTCCATTGTATAGTGCTGAGACTTCGCCTGAAATGGATAAGTTAGCATCTTCAATTTCTCCAATGCTATCAAAGCATCAAGATAATATTTTGCTTAATGAAAAATTATTTGAAAGAATAAAAAAACTATATGAGCAAAAAGAAAATTTATCGCTTTCATTAGAGCAGAGAAAATTATTGGATAATTTCTACAAAAACTTTGAGAGAGGAGGCGCAAACTTAGAATTTGCAAAAAAAGAAAAAATGCGAAAACTAAATGAAAAACTCTCAACATTAACCTTGAAGTTTGGACAAAATCTACTTGCAGAAACGAATAGTTTTACGCTTCGTATTGAGAATAAAGAAGATTTAGCCGGATTGCCTAATTCGCTTCTTGAAGCCTCCGCAAAAGATGGGGCGTGGGAGTTTACATTAAAAAATCCAAGTATAATGCCCTTTTTACAATACTCTTCAAATGCGGCTTTACGTGAGAAGATGTTGACCGCTTATGCAAATAGAGGAAATAATGGCAATGAATTTGACAATAATGCTGTTATTGCAGAAATACTAGATTTACGAGTGCAAAAGGCACAATTATTAGGATATAAATCTTATGCAGACTATGTTCTTGATGACTGTATGGCTAAATCTCCTAATAAGGTATATGATATGCTCAAAAAACTTTGGACCCCTGCTTTGAAAAAAGCAAATAGTGAATTAGCAGATCAGCAAAAATTTATGTTGAAAAATAATGAAGGAACTAGTATAAAAGCAGCAGACTGGCGTTATTATGAGCAGAAAATTAAACAAGCAAGTTATGATTTAGATGAAGAAGTATTGCGCCCTTACTTCTCATTAGCAAACGTACGTGATGGGATTTTTATTATTACAAAAAAATTATTTGGATTGCAATTTACAGATATTACAGCAGATGTTCCGGTATATCAAAAAGATGTAAGTTGCTATAAGGTAGATGATGGAAATGGCGATTTTTTGGGGTTAATTTATATGGATTTTTTTCCTAGAGCAGGAAAACGTGGCGGAGCATGGATGACGAGTTATCGTAAGCAACAATATCATAATGGAGATCGCATAGCTCCTGTTATTTCTATTGTTTGCAACTTTACTTCTCCAACAGCAGATGCTCCATCTTTGCTTACTCCAGATGAGGTTGAGACCTTTTTTCATGAATTTGGACACGCATTACATGGTTTGCTTTCTGATTGCCAATACAAAAGTTTATCAGGAACAAGTGTTGCCCGTGATTTTGTAGAATTGCCTTCACAAATTATGGAAAACTGGGCATTTGAGCCAGAGTGCTTGGCCTTATATGCTAGACATTATCAAACCAATGAACTCATTCCGCAAGCCTTGGTGGAAAAGATGAATAAAGCCACAAAATACGGTCAAGGCTTTAAAACAGTTGAATATCTTGCGGCTTCTTTACTTGATATGGATTATCATACCTTAGAAGGGGCTAAAAACATTGATGTGCAGAGTTTTGAGAAGCAAAAAATGGAAAAAGTAAATCTAATTCCGCAAATTTTGCCACGCTATCGTAGCACTTATTTTAATCATATTTTTGCCGGTGGTTATTCGGCAGGTTACTACAGTTATATTTGGGCAGAAGTACTTGATGCAGATGCTTTTGCGCAATTTGCCAAAAGTGGAAATTTATTTAATTCTGAAATAGCAACGGCATTTCGCAAATGTATTTTGGAGAAAGGCGGAACAGAAGAGGCAATGGAACTTTACAAACGTTTTCGAAAAGGAGAGCCTAATATTAATGCTTTAGTAAAGCGTAGGGGTTTAAACTAATTTTGTTACAAAATGAGCAAGATAAAACTTCGGGCAATAGAGCCCACGGATATAGACTTGCTGTATGATTGGGAAAACAATATCGATTTATGGGGTGAGAGCAATACGCTTGCACCCCTTTCTCGTTGGGCACTACAACAACATATAGGGGAAATGCAGAGTGGTAAAGTATTTGCCAATGAGCAAGTGCGTCTAATTATAGAGTTAGTCGAGGAGAGTACTAAAGCTATAGCAATTGGGACAGCTGACCTTTCAAATATTGACGCATTGCATTTGCGGGCAGAAGTCGGCATCCTTATTTATTCCCCTGAACTTCGAAGAAAAGGTTACGCTTATCAGGCTCTTCAGAGGCTTATTGACTATGCATTTAATACTCTGCAACTTCATCAACTGTATTGTAGTATTGCAGAGAGTAATTTGCCTTCAATAGCCTTATTTAGTAAAGCCCAATTTGTGCGAACTGGAGTGCGTAAAGCGTGGAGATATACCTCAAAAGGTTTTGAGGACGAACTTTTTATGCAACGATTAAAGAATTAAAAATATCTCTAAAACTGTAACTCACAAAAATATTCAGGACAATGAAAATTTGGATTACGAGTTGCTATTGGAAACATTGATAAAAAATGTGGAATCGTTAGTTCATCTCCACATTTATAAAAGTTTGCGGATATTTTCTTCCCTTTTAAATTGTCTATCCTATGGGCAAAAAAGCAAGTATAAGGAATTGCAATTGTAAGAGTCCAATTAAAACTGCCGTTTTGTAGAGGAATCAATTTATTCCCCAATGTACTATGCGTCAAAATTTTCGACAAAATTTCTGGTTTTGCACGTTGTCCTTCACGAGGTTTGGTATTATAACTTATTAAAGGAGTTCCAATACAGTTAAATTCACAGTTATAGTATGTCTTTTTATTATCTAGTGAAATAAAGACTTCCACACAAGAATCAGTCCATACTTTTCCATTTGCTTGAGTGTACTTTGCCCTAATACAATTTTCTTGCACTTGATATTGCAATAATATCAAACTATCAGTTTGCGCTATTTTTACTTTGACTTCTGGAGTATAAGGAAATTCCTGTTCCCAATTACAGCACTTAATATTATAAGCGGGCATTGTCGAAAATAATTGCAGAATGTTTGCATCAAATGCATTCAAGTGAGGAAGAGAAATATAAGGAATACTTAACATAAAATTTTAATAGTTGCAGTATTATGGGGAAAATAATTTTCTATACGTTGTAAGAATTAAAATGGCTATAAATACCAAATAAATTTTTGCATAATGAATGGATTCTTATGGCAGAGTCATTTTAATCTTGACAAAGATAGTGATTTATACTCTGTGGGGTAATTTTTGCGGACAATACGAAAACATCAAAAAAATGTAATAAAGTTCTTTTATGGCTCATTATCTACACTCTCATATTTAGTGGGGATAATTGCAACTTCATATATTCGTTGCCAGTTTTTTCCAGTAATAAATATTTTTCCAGTTTTTTTATTATAAGCAATACCATTGAGTACATCGGTATGATTTTGGTACAAGTGTTTTGGCAGTATTTCTTTGAGATTGATAATCCCATTTACAGCACCACTAGCGGTATCAATTCGAGCGATTATGTCAGTTGTATATACATTTGCCCATAGTTCCCCATTGATTATTTCTAGTTCATTTAAGTTAGACAGAGTTCCTTGATGTGTACAGACTTCTATTGTTTTGTATTGAATTAGACTCTCAGGATTAAGAAACTTGATAATTGCACTTCCATTGCTCATAATTAGGGATTTTCCATCACTAGTAATTCCCCAACCTTCGCCTGAATAAGGAAGTGTCTTTTGTAGTTGCATCGTATGTTTATCATAAACAAAACACGTTTGTTCTCGCCAAGTTAGCTGATAAATTAGATTGTTAAGGCAACACATCCCTTCTCCAAAGAAGTTATTTTCTAATGTAAGGTTTTGCAATATTTTTCCTGTTTTGAGCATTACTTTTCGCAGACTTGAAGTTCCATATCCTCCTGTACTTTCGTATAACGTGTCTCCGTGTATTTCTAGTCCTTGCGTGTATGCATTATTATCATGCGGAAAAGAGTTTAGGATTTTGTAGGAATACAATTTTGGAGCATTTTTAGGAAGTATGAGTATAGGTATATTTTTAGATTGCTCTACTTGGTTTTTATTAAATGCTTTGATACGGAGTGTGTGATATCCATATTTAGATGCTTTTAGGCATACTTTAGAAGATTTTTCTTGATTAAACTTAAGAATAGGGGTTTGATTGAGGAATGCAATAACAGAGTCGTGCTGCAGTTTGTTTGAAGAACACGTATAACTTATGGTAATGCTATCACCGCTAGTAACTTTAGAGTTTTGTAATGGTGAAGTTATACGAATCCTTATTTCTTGACGAGTATTTTTTTGTCGTTGTTGTCGAGCACAAGAAAGGCTTGTAGCAAAGATTGCGATACAAGTAAGCACTAAGGTCATCACTTTTCCAACTTGAGGGAGTACACTAAAAGCCATAACTAAGAGAAAATATGTGAGAATAACGAGAAACTCCGACAGAACCAAGATTGCTAATGGCGTAATCAACAATAAAATTCATAAAGCGCAATCCAAGACCCATATTTGGCTGTACTGCAAAGTAGTGTTGATTATCAAAATTGCTAATACGTTGTATATTATTGATTCCCATGCGAAAAAAAACAGTGTTTTTATATATTGCCTCGACTCCAAGTTTTGGGTCAATATTGATAAATTTACTTGATACGAGAACATTTCTTTGGCCATCTGTTGTAATATCTGCCGCTATTTCGGCGAGTATTTCAATTTGTTTGGGAAGTTTGAAGGTATATGATGCTGCGAGGGTAAATTTAGGCAATGTAATTTCGGCTTTATTGTTTGGGATGGCGTTATTAATTGTATCTCCAGAGGGGAGTATATAATCAGGAATTTTGAGCGCATCAGCATTATATGTCCATAAATTTATGGTCGTTGTAATATCTCTGAACATTGCTCCGAATTGCCAATTTCGCAATTTGTAGTGAGCCGCAATATCAAATCCAAATCCATAAGCCTTTGCAAACTCTCCTACGTTGCGATAGATAATTTTAGCATTTCCACCGACCGATAGATTCGGTCGTATTTGTCGTGATGCAGATAGGCTAATTGCGTAATCAGCGGTTGAGAAGTAGCTAATTCTATCATAATTAACATTTCCATCAGGATCTATTAAATCGGTCGTATTCATAATATCATCCACCCCCAGTCGGGTGAGGGAAATTGCCAAAGCAGTAATCGTATCGATGCTATATGCAAAAGCTCCAAAATTGTATGCCGCAATACCTGCAAAATAGTTTGCGTGCATAAGCGTAGCGGTGCGAGGGGTAGGGAGCCGATGTAGTAGTGCTGGATTCCAATAACTAGCACTTGCTTCATAAGCGGTAGAATTTGTTGCATTGCCCATTGCTAAGGCACGAGCCCCCACGCCAATATTCATAAATTCGTTACTATACTTTGGAGTATTTGCGAAGGTTCGATGAGCAATCAAACTAAGAAAGAGAAGTAGGAGATAGAAATTTAGGCTTTGAGGAATTTTCCAGTAGTAAATTTGGCAAGAATGAGGCGGCATTATATTTTTAGACCCACACATTACAGAGGTAATCCATTTTTAGACGCTCAATTTAGTTTTTGGATAGCGCATCCCATTTGAAGGCGTTCAAGAAATCTTCCCATTTAGTATTTTCATATTTGCCTTCGCCAAAATAGACCATAAAAGGAGCAAACTCAATAGGATTTTTGAAACCTGCTAAGATGTACAATAGTTCATGTTTTTCGTTTATAAAAACCACCGAAGGATAACTCATTTGTCCATTAAGAAGAGCGACGGCAAACATATGGGTTGATTTAGTTTTAGCGCCTCCATTCACAAATGTTTGTCCACGAAAATGTACGGTATCCTGTCCTTCAGCATTAAATTTCACTGCATAATAATGTTGGTTCATATACTTTGCAATGGTTGGATTACTAAATGTTTCTCGGTCATATACCTTGCACCAACGACACCAATTTGTATATAAATCGATAAATATTTTTTTAGGGTTCTTCTTATTAAGTTCTATAGCCTCAGCCATAGTGTGCCACTTCATGGTTTGGGCACTTGATAGGAGTATTGATATTGAGAAGGCAAAAATCAGACTAAATATTCTCATGCTTTGAATAGATAATAAAGGATATATTTCTTACGTCAGCAAAAGTACGCCTAAATCCTCTTGTAGCCTCCATAAGAGTAGTCCTATGTGTTAAATAGAGTTGCAAATAGAATTGTTTTTTGTTATCTTCGTCCTGTTGAAAAATGTTAAACACTATAAAAAAAACAATTGATATGAAAAATGAAATTCAAGCATTACGCCCTACTGTATTATGGCAATATTTTTATGATTTAACTCAAATTCCACGACCCTCAAAGAAGGAGCAAAAAGTAGTTCAATTTCTTTCAGACTTTGGAAAATCCTTAGGACTGCGTACCCAAGTTGATAAGGTGGGGAATGTATTGATAAGCAAGCCAGCCACGAAAGGCATGGAGCATCACCAAGCGGTTGTTTTGCAATCACACGTAGATATGGTTCCACAAAAGAACAATGATACACCGCATGACTTTGCGAATGACCCAATCACCGCCTATATTGATGGCGAATGGGTACGCGCCAAGGGGACAACATTAGGAGCAGATAATGGTATTGGAGTAGCAGCGACTATGGCCATACTTGCAGCAACGGACATCGCCCATCCTGCAATTGAAGGCTTGTTTACCATTGACGAAGAAACAGGAATGACCGGCGCATTTGCATTGCAAGCGAATTGGGTGCAAGCAGACATTCTGTTAAACTTAGACTCTGAAGACGAGGGAGAATTGTGTATTGGATGTGCAGGCGGACTTGACGGCTCATTTTCCATGCAATATCAGCCCGAAACACCCATTAAAGGCGAGGCATTGAAGTTAGTTGTAAAAGGACTTAAAGGCGGACACTCTGGCGTAGATATTGCCTTAGGAAGAGGCAATGCCAATAAAATCATGGCACGTTTGCTTAAAACTTTAACCCAAGAAGCAGGCGTACAACTCGCCTCATTTGAGGGCGGGAATTTGCGGAATGCAATTCCACGAGAAGCATCCGCCAACTTGGTAATATCGACTGAGAATTTATCAAAAGCCAAAACTATTCTTTCATCCATAACAGAAGGCATAAAAAACGAATTGAGCGTAGTTGATGAAGGAATCATGATTGCCTTTGAAGCAAGTACAATGCCCTCAACCGTTATGCCACACGAAGCACAAATGCGCGTATTAAATGCTATTTGCGCATGTCCAAATGGGGTAGTGCGAATGAGCGACACGATGCATGGTTTAGTAGAAACCTCCAGCAACTTAGCGATTGTTCGCATTGCTGATGGGCAAATGCAAGCCTCGTGTCTTATGCGTAGTGCGGTGGACAGTGCAAAAGAATACTTAGCAATGTGTATGGAAGCGACTTTTTCCTTAGCCGGCATACAAAGCAATTTTACGGGAGGTTATCCTGGTTGGAAGCCCAATCCAAAATCAGCCATTCTCAAGGTAATGGAAGACCTTTATTTAAAAATGTATAATACCAAAGCCCACGTTAGAGCCGTACACGCAGGATTAGAATGTGGACTACTAGGCGGAATTTATCCCACATGGGATATGATTTCATGTGGCCCCACGATTGTTAATCCCCACTCACCAGATGAGCGAGTGGATATAGCATCGGTTGAAAAATGGTGGAACTACCTACTTGAGATACTCAAAAACGTACCCCTTAAGTAAGCACAAAATCCCCTCAATGCAGAATGCAGCGAACAAAAAAAATGTTCGCTGCATTTGTTTTTGATAGCACTTACTCCAGATGGTTCCTCGTTGATAAAAAATGAGATAATCGCCATCTCTGTATTTGCAAATAATTTTTATCTTTGCAGGCTTTGAATTTTTTAATTATACATATCATTTAAATCTTCTTTTATGAAAGACGCAATTGCAATTTTGACAGGAGGCGGACCAGCCCCAGGAATGAACACTGTAGTAGGAAGTGTTGCCAAGGTATTTTTACAGAACAACTATCGAGTAGTAGGAATGCACGGAGGTTATGGCAGTTTATTTCAAGACACTCCACGCATTACAGACATAGACTTTCACTATGCAGATCAGATTTTCAACCGAGGCGGTTCAGCCATTACGATGAGTCGCTACAAACCTACGGATGAAGACTTTGAAAAACGCTTTAACCTTGAATTTTTCAAACAAAACAACATTAAACTACTCGTTACCGTTGGAGGAGACGATACCGCATCTACGGCGAATAGAGTTGCTAAATTTTTGAGCGATAAGAAATACCCTATTGCGAATATTCACGTTCCAAAAACAATCGACAATGACCTTCCATTACCCAATGGTTCTCCCACCTTTGGATATGAAAGTGCACGTTCAGAAGGCGCAAATATTGCCACCGTAGTTTATGAAGACGCTCGCACAAGCGAAAACTGGTTTATTGTAGCAGCAATGGGACGTTCAGCAGGACACCTTGCCTTTGGAATTGGCGCTTCATGTCATTTACCGATGATTGTAATTCCAGAAATGTTTGCAAAAACAACCATTACTTGCGATAAGATTGTAAACCTCGTCATATCATCTATCGTTAAACGTAAGATTATGGGCGAAGATTACGGAGCTGCCGTTATTTCAGAAGGCGTATTTCATGAATTAAGCGATGAAGAGATTAAGAAATCAGGCGTACACTTCTCTTATGATGACCATGGACATCCTGAATTAGGAAAAGTTTCTAAAGCACACATTTTCTGTGAAATGATAGAAGCCAAACTCAAGGCACTTAATCTTAAAGTAAAAGCACGTCCTGTAGAGATTGGTTATGAAGTACGTTGTGATACACCCGTAGCCTTTGACCTTCAATATTGTTCATTGCTTGGTTTTGGAGTTTACGATTTATTTAAAGCAGGACACACCGGATGTATGGTCTATGTAAATCATGCAGGAGACGTAGCCCCTTTATTCTTACGTGATTTGCAAGATGCCAAAACAGGCAAAATTCCTCCACGTTTGGTGGACATCAATAGCCAATTTGTACAATCAGTAACACGCAATGTTTTGCATTTTATTACCCCAGAGGATTATGATGCTGCTAAAAAATATGTAGCACAACCTGAGATGTTTGACTTCAAAAAGATATTGAACTGGTAAGTAATTCGGCACACAAAACAACAAACTGTTGAGCCATTAAAAACAGGCAGATAATACAAGAGATTATCTGCCTGTTTTTTGTTTACGATAGATTAAGTATGAATATTTGCCGTAAAAAAAATACGGTTTCTTTTTTTTATATATCTTTGCGACCAACTAAACATTAATTTAGAATGATCAGAAAATTTAAGGTATCAAACTTCAAGAGTTTTTCCGACAACTTTGAGTTTGACTTAACACAAACAAATGGATATGAGTTCAATAAAGAAGCTGTTAAAAATGGAATTGTGAACAACGCGCTTATTTATGGGCACAATGGAGTAGGTAAATCAAATTTGGCATTAGCAATGTTTGATATAATTGAACACTTAACAGATAAGAATAAATATGAGACAGCATATCACAATTATCTAAATGCAGGTAATAACTCCAAGTATGCAGAGTTTTATTATGAGTTTGAGATAAACTCAAAGACCGTAATTTATGAATACAAAAAAAGTGACTATAAAACTATTGTTTCTGAGAGGCTTACAATAGATAAAGAGGAAGTTGTATTTTTTGATAGAGAAGAAGAAAAAGTAGTATTTATAAAGTTAAGTGGTGCAGAAAACTTAAAGAAAGAAATCAACAATAATGAGTTGTCGATTTTAAAATATATAAAAAACAATACAATCTTAGATAGCAATAGTATCAATAAGACATTTACTGATTTTTTCTGTTTCATAGAGAAGATGCTTTATTTTTGCAATCTGCAATCAAATACATATATTGGCCTTCGAGATGGAACAGAAAATATTATTGAAAACATTGTAGAGAACAAAAATAGTAAGGACTTTGAAGACTTCTTAAATGCAGCAGGCGTAGAGTGTAAATTATCCGAAACAGCTACCATTAAAAATAAAAAGACCTTAGCATTTAACTTCAATGGCAATCAAGTGCCGTTTAAGTGGGCAGCCTCAACAGGCACAAATTCATTGGCACTTTTTTATTTTTGGTTTCAGAGTATTAGAGACGCATCTAAAGTTTCTTTTCTTTTTATTGATGAATTTGACGCCTTCTATCATCACGAACTCTCTACCTGGCTCATTAAGAAACTTAAAGAAGTAGGAGTCCAATTTGTTCTCACAACGCACAATACTTCGGTTCTTACAAATGAACTCCTAAGACCTGATTGTTATTTCTTAATGAATAAACAACGTATTAAATCATTGTCAAAATGCACACAAAAAGATTTAAGAGAGGCACATAATATTGAAAAAATGTATAAAGCCAATGCATTCAATGTCGAATAATATCTTATTTATTCTTGAGGGCGCAAAAACTGAAAACCAAATTATAACAAGTCTGCAAAATCACGTCTTTGCTTCTGATAATCTGATTATCACCTGTGTTTATGGCGGAGAAATCTATCAAATCTATAAAGAGATATTAGACGATAATTATTTAGATACATTTAATTTAGTCAAAGATAGACAGCAAAATAAAGAGTTGTTGAAAAAATATAACCGAAATGATTTTGCAGAAATATATTTATTCTTCGATTATGAAGGACAGTCGCCTATAGCCGATGACAAAAAATTAAAGTTGCTTCTAGATTTCTTTAACGAAGAAACTGATAAAGGAAAGTTATATATAAGTTATCCGATGGTTGAAGCAATTAAGCATATTCTAAACGCAGAGTCATTTCAAACATTAAAGGTAAAATGTAAAGAGAAAATCAACTATAAAGAACTTGTTTGTACTACGAGTATGTCTAAATACTCTAATTTGACAAAATACAACAAAGAAATTTGGCTGCAAATTATTGACCTTCACCTTAAAAAGATGAATGATATTGTTAATAATAAATTTGAATTTCCAAATAAACAAATTAGTCAACAAAAAATTTATGAGAAACAATTTGAGAGATATATTCGTTCAGACAGTCCTTGTGTTTCAGTATTAAGTGGAATTCCAGTCTTTATTCATGACTACTATGGTAATGAAGCAACAAAACAAATGCTTGCAAACAAACTTAATACAAACGAACTCTCACAAACAAGCGAATAATTGATTGACTTACAGAAAAAAAACACCTTGAAAAAGTTTACATACTTGAGACCATACACTACTCACACTAACACTACCCATTTAGCATACGGTAAAATTTATTAGCGAGGGATTTTTTTATAGATATGGCAAACAAAACTTCACGCTCCATTGCAGAGAGCATTCCCTTGCTCAAACCCCAATAACTGCATTTGAAGAATACTTATCTTAAGAAGCGATTGAATATTTTTTTTTGATTTAACACAAGAATATTTGGCAAATTAAAAAACTCAACTTATTTTTGTCGCTCAAAGTAAAAA